>CANNRV010000081.1 GCA_947508145.1 Comamonadaceae bacterium | reverse complement strand
TACGTCTTGTCAAAAGACGAAGGTGGTCGCCACACACCGTTCTTCAACAACTACCGCCCCCAGTTCTACTTCCGTACAACGGACGTGACCGGTGCGATCGAGTTGCCTGAAGGCAAAGAGATGGTGATGCCTGGTGACAACGTGTCGATCACGGTCAAGCTGATCCACCCGATTGCGATGGAAGAAGGTTTGCGCTTCGCTATCCGCGAAGGCGGCAAAACCGTCGGTGCCGGTGTGGTTGCCAAAATCATCGCTTAATACGCCTTGAGCCGCATTGCGTTTTAGAACGCATTGCGGTTAAGTTTTTAGGGGTATAGCTCAATTGGCAGAGCGTCGGTCTCCAAAACCGAAGGTTGGGGGTTCGATTCCCTCTGCCCCTGCCACCTGGCAGAAATGTCAGGTGAACACAAAGCCCGCCTTCATCGGCGGGCTTGGTTCGCTTAGAAGTTTTGAATTTATCAAACCACAAAAGACTGACTGTTATGTCCACCGCACAGATTGAAACCGTCACCACTGCCGCAGACAAGGCCAAGCTGGCGGTTGCCGTTGCTTTGGTGTTGGCGGCGCTTGGGTGTTTCTACACGTTGTCAGCCCAAGGTGTGCTTATTCAATGGGCATCTTTACTTGGATGTTTGTTGCTTGCGGTAATCGTTTTTTTCACCTCTTTGCATGGCCAGCAATTGATTGGCTTTGGCAGAGATGCATGGCGAGAAGTGCTCAAAGTGGTTTGGCCGACACGCAAAGAAGCCATGCAAATGACGGCCTATGTTTTTGGTTTTGTTTTGTTAATGGCAGTATTTTTATGGCTGACCGACAAAACCCTGGAATGGCTTTTGTATGACCTGATTCTGGGATGGAAAAAATAATGACCGAAGAATCATTGGAAAACACACTGATCACCACAGCCCCTGCGCATCCTGATATGCGCTGGTATGTGGTGCATGCTTATTCCGGCATGGAAAAAGCGGTGGAGCGCAACATCACAGAACGTATTGTTCGCGCAGGCATGCAATCCAAATTTGGCCGGATTCTGGTTCCCACTGAAGAAGTGGTTGAGATGAAAAACGGCCAAAAGAAGACCACTGAGCGCCGGTTTTTTCCGGGCTATGTGCTGGTAGAAATGATCATGGACGACGAAAGTTGGCACTTGGTCAAGCACACCAACAAGGTCACTGGTTTTGTCGGTGGAGCGCGCAATCGCCCTGCGCCTATCTCTCAGGAAGACGTTTTGAAAATCGTCAACCAGATGCAAGAAGGCACAGACAAGCCGCGCCACAAAGTGGAATTCATGGTTGGTGAGTTTGTGCGCGTCAAAGACGGCCCCTTCACCGATTTCAACGGTACGGTTGAAGAAGTGAACTACGAAAAAAACAAAATGCGTGTGTCAGTGACTATTTTTGGTCGCGCCACACCCGTCGAGCTCGAATTCGGTCAGGTTGAAAAAACCTGAATCCGGGCAAAGCGCCCGGTCAAGTGGGTAGGAAGAATTGATCTGCGTGTTCCGACTCGGCGCAGGTTGTAGTCAGTGAGTCGTTAACCCCGGGGAGCCCTCAACAGGCGTTTGTACCCGCAAGGAGCAAAGCATGGCGAAAAAAATCGTCGGCTTCATCAAGCTGCAAGTACCAGCTGGTAAAGCCAATCCATCACCGCCTATCGGTCCCGCACTGGGCCAGCGCGGTTTGAACATCATGGAATTCTGCAAGGCGTTCAACGCCCAGACCCAAGGCGTTGAGCCCGGTCTGCCGCTGCCAGTGGTGATCACTGCGTTTGCAGACAAATCCTTCACTTTCATCATCAAGACCCCGCCTGCGGTCACCTTGATCAAGAAAGCCATCAAGCTCGACAAGGGTTCATCACGTCCCCATGCTGACAAGGTTGGCAAGATCACTCGTGCGCAGTTGGAAGAAATCGCTAAAACCAAAATGGTTGATATGACCGCTGCCGATCTGGACGCTGCTGTTCGCACCATCGCCGGTTCTGCCCGTTCCATGGGCGTGACAGTGGAGGGCGTGGTATGAGCCGTCTGACCAAAAAACAAAAATCGTTCGCTGGCAAAGTAGACAGCAACAAGCTGTATCCGTTTGCAGATGCTTTGAAAATCGTCAAAGAGTGCGCCACTGCCAAGTTCGATGAATCCATCGATGTGGCTGTGCAACTCGGCATTGATGCCAAGAAATCTGACCAAGTGGTTCGTGGCGCTGTGGTGTTGCCAAATGGCACAGGTAAAACTGCCCGTGTCGCTGTGTTCGCACAAGGTGCCAAAGCTGATGAAGCCTTGGCCGCCGGTGCTGATGTGGTCGGCATGGACGATTTGGCTGCCCGCATCAAAGCAGGCGACATGCCATTTGATGTGGTGATTGCTGCCCCTGACGCCATGCGCGTTGTCGGTACCCTGGGTCAAATTCTGGGCCCGCGCGGTTTGATGCCTAACCCCAAAGTCGGCACGGTCACGCCTGACGTTGCCACTGCGGTGCGCAATGCCAAGGCCGGTCAAGTGCAATTCCGCGTCGACAAGGCCGGTATCGTTCACGCCACCATCGGTCGCCGTTCATTCGACAGTGACAAGCTGCAAGGCAACTTGGTTGCATTGGTAGATGCCTTGAGCAAAGCCAAACCAGCCACCAGCAAAGGTGTTTACCTGCGCAAGCTGGCCGTGTCGTCCACCATGGGTGTGGGCGTGCGGGTCGATACACAAACACTGAGCGCCTAAAGCGCTCGGCATTCAGGGCGGTTTCATAGACCGTCCTGAAGCGGTGGGCCGTACCGGTTGAAAAACCTGTGCGGGCCATCCAAGACCGTTGGCGTACAGCCTGTCTGTACTTAATTCACCAGCCAACGCAGATGGCGATCCCGCTGAAAAGAAAAAAATTCTTAACAGTCAGGTCGCTGAAACCGGCGTGTTGAGGGGCTAACCTGAGACACATTTTGAAGGAGTAGACCTTGAGTCTGAATCGCAGTGAAAAAGAAGCCGTCGTCACAGAAGTGTCGGCATTGGCTGCACAAGCGCAGACGCTGGTGATGGCGGAATACCGCGGCATCACGGTCGCAGACATGACCAAATTCCGCGCCAGTGCGCGCAGCCAGGGCGTAACGCTCAGTGTGTTGAAAAACACGCTGGCACGCCGTGCTGTCGCCGGTACGTCGTTTGAATCTGTTTCCGATCAGATGACCGGCCCGCTGATCTATGGGTTCTCTGTAGATGCTGTGGCCGCTGCCAAAGTGGTGGCCGATTTCGCCAAGACCAATGACAAATTGGTGATTCGCGGCGGCGCATTTGCAGGCAAATCCCTGGACGTCAACGGCGTGAAACAACTGGCAAGCATTCCCCCCAAGGAAGTCTTGCTGGCGCAATTGTGTGGATTGCTCATGTCACCTATGTCGCGTACCGCAGTGGTGCTCGGCGCATTGGCGGCGAAAAAAGAAGAAACGGCTGCCGCGTAAAGCGTGCAGTACTTTTAAAAAATCTGCTGCCGCACTGGCAGCCCTGAACGAGTTAAGGAAATAACATGGCATTCGATAAAGACGCATTTTTGACCGCACTGGACAGCATGACGGTCATGGAACTCAACGAATTGGTGAAAGCCATCGAAGAGAAATTCGGCGTGAGCGCCGCAGCTATGGCCGCACCTGCTGCAGCCGGTGGTGGCGCAGCCGCAGCTGTTGAAGAGAAAACCGAATTCAACGTCATGTTGCTTGAAGCTGGTGCCAACAAAGTCGGCGTCATCAAAGCAGTGCGTGAAATCACTGGCTTGGGCTTGAAAGAAGCCAAAGACCTGGTTGACGGCGCTCCTAAAGCAGTCAAAGAAGGAGCTCCTAAAGCAGATGCTGAAGCAGCTAAAAAGAAACTGGAAGAAGCCGGCGCCAAAGTCGAGCTCAAGTAAGTTGCACCACAAAGGCTGGTTGCCCTCACAAAGGGCATCCGGCCTTTGGCGCTCTCAGAGCGCACCCGACAGCAAGCCTGTGCTGGCTGTCGAGTGTCTTCTGAGCTGACTGCAGAAGAACCTTGGTTCGGGTTGTGTGCAATGCACAACCGTCCGCCAACGCTGGTAGTGGCCAGCGGGCCAAGCACAACGCACATTTGCCAAGAGCAAACTGTGCGGCCCCAGTCGCCGAGTGAATCAAGTCCGGAGTTCTCATGGCCTACACATTTACCGAACGCAAGCGCATCCGCAAAAGTTTCGGCAGCCGCGACAGCGTGCTGGAAATTCCTTACCTGCTACAAATGCAAAAAGACGCGTACACCGCATTTTTGCAAGCAGATGTTCCACCCAAAAAACGCACCAATGAAGGCTTGCAAGCGGCCTTTGACGCGGCATTCCCCATCGTCTCGCACAACGGTTTTGTTGAGATGAAGTACCTGGAGTACAACCTGGCCAAGCCCGCGTTTGACGTGCGCGAATGCCAGACACGTGGCCTGACGTTCTCGTCAGCCGTGCGTGCCCGTGTGCAACTCATCATTTATGACCGCGACTCCTCTACACCGCAATCCAAGGTGGTGAAAGAAGTCAAAGAGCAAGAGGTCTACATGGGCGAAGTGCCTTTGATGACCGACAAAGGCTCGTTCATCATCAATGGCACCGAGCGTGTCATCGTGTCTCAGTTGCACCGTTCTCCAGGCGTGTTCTTTGAACACGACAAGGGCAAAACACACAGCTCAGGCAAGTTGCTGTTTTCAGCGCGCATCATCCCTTACCGTGGCTCATGGCTCGATTACGAATTCGACCCGAAAGACATTTTGTATTTCCGCGTCGACCGTCGCCGCAAAATGCCGGTCACCATTTTGCTCAAAGCCATTGGCCTGACACCTGAAGCCATTCTGGCCAACTTCTTTGTCAATGACAATTTCCGCCTCATGGACAGCGGTGCACAAATGGAATTTGTGGCCGAGCGTTTGCGCGGCGAAGTCGCCCGTTTCGACATCACCGACAAGAGCGGTAACGTGGTGGTGGCCAAAGACAAGCGCATCACTGCGCGTCACACACGTGATCTGGAGCAATCGGGCACCACGCACATCAGCGTGCCGGAAGATTTCCTCATCGGCCGTGTGATTGCCCGCAACATCGTTGACGAAGCAACCGGCGAAATCATTGCCAAAGCCAACGACGAGCTGACCGAAGTGCTGTTGAAAAAACTGCGATCAAGCGGCGTGCAAGATTTACAGTGCATCTACACCAACGAACTCGATCAAGGCGCGTACATTTCGCAAACATTGCGCAGTGACGAAACCGCAGACGAATTCGCTGCACGCGTAGCCATCTACCGCATGATGCGCCCCGGCGAGCCGCCCACCGAAGACGCGGTGCAAGCGCTGTTCCAGCGTTTGTTCTACAACCCCGACACCTACGACTTGTCACGCGTTGGCCGCATGAAATTCAATGCGCGCGTTGGCCGTGACGAATCCACCGGCCCCATGGTGCTGACCAACGAAGACATTTTGGCCGTGGTCAAAATCTTGGTTGACTTGCGCAATGGTCGCGGCGAAGTCGATGACATCGATCACCTGGGTAATCGCCGTGTGCGTTGCGTCGGTGAGCTGGCAGAAAACCAATACCGCACCGGTTTGGCACGTATCGAAAAAGCCGTGAAAGAGCGTTTGGGTCAGGCCGAGCAAGAGCCTTTGATGCCGCACGACTTGATCAACTCCAAGCCCATCTCTGCTGCTCTGAAAGAATTTTTCGGTGCATCACAGTTGTCGCAGTTCATGGACCAGACCAACCCCTTGTCCGAAATCACCCACAAACGCCGTGTGTCAGCACTCGGCCCGGGCGGTTTGACACGCGAACGTGCAGGCTTTGAAGTGCGCGACGTGCACGTCACCCATTACGGTCGTGTGTGCCCGATTGAAACACCTGAAGGCCCGAACATCGGCTTGATCAACTCCTTGTCTTTGTATGCACGCTTGAACGAATACGGTTTTATTGAAACCCCGTATCGCCGTGTGCATGATGCGCAAGTCACCAATGAAATCGATTACTTGTCTGCCATTGAAGAAGCCAAGTATGTGATCGCACAGGCGAATGCCACTTTGGACAAAGACGACCGATTGACTGGCGACTTGGTGTCTGCCCGTGAAAAAGGCGAATCCATTTTGTGCAGCAAAGAACGCGTGCAGTACATGGACGTGTCACCTGCGCAGATCGTGTCTGTGGCCGCCTCGCTGGTGCCCTTCCTCGAGCACGATGATGCCAACCGCGCATTGATGGGTGCCAACATGCAGCGTCAAGCTGTGCCTGTGCTGCGCCCTGAAAAAGCCTTTGTTGGCACCGGTATCGAACGCGTCGCCGCGATTGACTCCGGTACTGTCGTCACCGCATTGCGCGGCGGCGTGGTGGATTACATCGATGCCACCCGCATCGTGGTGCGCGTCAATGACGCAGAAACACAAGCCGGTGAAGTGGGTGTGGACATCTACAACCTGATCAAGTACCAGCGCTCCAACCAAAACACCAACATCCACCAACGCCCCATCGTCAAACGCGGAGACAAACTCTCCAAGGGCGATGTGATTGCTGACGGCGCATCTACCGACTTGGGCGAATTGGCCTTGGGTCAAAACATGTTGGTCGCTTTCATGCCTTGGAACGGCTACAACTTCGAAGACTCCATCCTCATTTCTGAGCGCGTGGTGGCTGAAGACCGTTACACCTCGATTCACATCGAAGAACTGGTGGTGATGGCGCGTGACACCAAACTGGGTGCGGAAGAAATCACACGCGATATCCCTAACCTGGCTGAACAGCAACTCAACCGTTTGGACGAGTCAGGCATTATCTTCGTGGGCGCAGAAGTGCAACCCGGCGATGTGTTGGTTGGCAAGGTCACACCCAAAGGCGAAACCACGCTGACACCGGAAGAAAAACTGCTGCGTGCCATCTTCGGTGAAAAAGCCTCTGATGTGAAAGACACTTCATTGCGTGTCGATCAGGGTTCACAAGGCACCGTCATCGACGTGCAAGTCTTCACCCGTGAAGGCATTGTGCGTGACAAGCGCGCTCAGCAAATCATTGACGACGAACTCAAACGTTTCCGTCTGGATTTGAATGACCAGCTGCGCATTGTGGAAGCCGATGCATTCGACCGTATCCACAAATTGCTGTTGGGTAAAGTGGCTAACGGTGGTCCTAACAAACTGCCAAAAGGCAGCAAAATTGACGAAGCCTATTTGAGCTCGGTGGAGAAATTCCATTGGTTTGACATCCGCCCGGCAGACGACGAAGTGGCCTCACAGCTCGAGTCGATCAAAAACGCGCTGGCACAAACCCGTCACAGCTTCGATTTGGCTTTCGAAGAGAAACGCAAAAAACTCACCCAAGGCGACGAGTTGCCAGCAGGTGTGTTGAAAATGGTCAAGGTGTATTTGGCGGTCAAACGCCGTTTGCAACCTGGCGACAAAATGGCTGGCCGTCACGGTAACAAAGGTGTGGTCTCCAAAATTGTGCCGGTCGAAGACATGCCTTACATGGCAGACGGTACACCCGTGGACATCGTGCTCAATCCGCTGGGTGTGCCTTCGCGCATGAACGTGGGTCAGGTGCTGGAAGTGCATTTGGGCTGGGCTGCCAAAGGCATCGGCGAACAACTCGGCCACATGATGCAAGAAGAAGCCAAAGCCGCTGAAATCCGTGGCTTCCTGGAGTCCATCTACAACACCACCGGCCACAAAGAAGACTTGGCCAAGTTGGCGGACAAAGATGTCAAGGAAATGGCGCACAACCTGTCACTGGGCGTGCCATTTGCAACCCCTGTGTTTGACGGCGCATCCGAAGAAGACATTCGCTCGATGTTGAAGCTGGCTTACCCGGAAGACATTGTGAAAGCCAAAGGCCTGACAGGCGCGCGTACACAAGCGCATTTGTTTGACGGCCGCACCGGCGACGCGTTTGACCGTCCGACCACCGTGGGTTACATGCACGTGTTGAAACTGCACCACTTGGTCGACGACAAAATGCACGCCCGTTCTACCGGCCCTTACAGCTTGGTCACACAGCAACCGCTGGGCGGCAAGGCGCAATTCGGTGGACAGCGTTTCGGCGAGATGGAGGTCTGGGCGCTGGAAGCCTATGGCGCTTCATACACCTTGCAGGAAATGCTCACCGTCAAATCCGACGACGTACAAGGCCGCACCAAGGTGTACGAAAGCATCGTCAAAGGCGAGCACGCGATCGAAGCGGGCATGCCCGAATCGTTCAACGTGCTGGTCAAAGAAATCCGTTCATTGGGCATCGATATTGAGTTGGAGCGTTCATGAAATCATTACTCGACCTCTTTAAGCAGTTCACACCTGATGAGCATTTCGATGCCATCAAAATCGGACTGGCTTCCCCGGAAAAAATCCGCTCATGGTCTTTTGGCGAAGTCAAAAAGCCCGAGACCATCAACTACCGTACTTTCAAACCCGAACGTGACGGTTTGTTTTGCGCCAAGATCTTCGGCCCTATCAAGGACTACGAATGCTTGTGCGGCAAATACAAACGCCTGAAACACCGTGGCGT
>CANNRV010000080.1 GCA_947508145.1 Comamonadaceae bacterium | reverse complement strand
GATGAACTCGGTTACGGCAAAGACATGATTGGTGTGATGTGGGCGGTGTCGGTGATTGTGGAAATCATCGGCTTTTTCACACAAAGCAAATGGTTGCATTTACTGAGCTTGCCTATTTGGCTGTGTGTGTGCACCGGTTTGATGGTGGTGCGCATGGGCATGACAGCGTTTTATGCGCCGGTGTTACCCGTGTTATTACTGGCGCAATGCCTGCATGTGTTCACGTTTGCGGTGCAGCACACGGTGTGCATCGCCTGGTTGTCGCAACATTTTCCCGGCCGCTTGCGCGGCCGAGGTCAGGCTTTGTATGCGGTGATTGGCTACGGCTTCACTGGCGTGACCGGTGCCTTGGGCGGTGCAGCCTTGAGCACGCGCTTCGGTTTGCAAGAGGTATTTGTCATGGCCATGCCAGTGGCATTGGCTGCGCTGTTGTGCGCCATCAGACTCAGGGCAGTGTCGAAACAACATCCTTGATCAAAGATTTCTGAATATTTTTTCAAATTAAAAATATCCCTGATTGCAAACTGTCGTGAGTTTTTGTAAAACTGCAGCAAGGAGGTAGTTATCAAACATGTCACTTGTACTGATAGTTGAAGATCATCCGATCCTGGCCGAAGCAATCCGAATCCAAGTCCAACAGGTGTTACCGCATGTCGAATGCTTAAAGGCGAACACACTGGCATTGGGATTGCAATTGCATCAGCAATACCCGTCGATTGCCCTGGTGATATTGGATTTGAATTTGCCGGACTCACAGGACATGGCTACCTTAGATGCCTTTTGTAACTTGCGCAAAACAGGACCGTTGATGGTATTTTCCTCCTCGACAATCCGTGATTTGCCTCAAATCTGTGAGTCAAACCGGGTGACTTTCGTCCCCAAGTCAACAGATCCTTCCAAATTCATCTCCTCATTGCTCAACGCACTTTCGGAACAGGCGCAGTCTTTATCTACCGTCAAAATCAACGGCAACTACCAACCCGAGCACCAAGCGATCGCAACGCTTAGCAGTCAGCAAAGACTGGTGTTGTCACAGTTAGCTCGTGGATTGAGTTGTGCGGAACTGGCTCAGCATATGCATATCAGCGAATGCACAGTGCGCAGTCATATGCATGCGGTTTACCAAAAGCTGGGGGTCAAAAATAAATCGCAAGCCAGTTCGCGTTATTGGGCCTGGGCCAGCAGTCAGGGCATAAACCCGTCAGCTTCTTAGCTCCATGAAGCTTCACTGTGTTAGCTTGCAATGGGCTTGCACCTGTTTGTTGGTTTTTGTCACCAGCTTGGCTCAAGCACATAACCACACGCATGACTATGCGCATTGGCAAAGTATGCGTATTGTCAATGACACACATGGCAATTGGAGCGCAGAGCATGCATGGCAGCAAAGCCTGACAGAGCAAGCCATGCACTTGACTCACCCGCATGAACCGGTGAGAGCCAATGGCGTGAAAACTGTCTGGGCAGCCTGGAGTTTGCCGGCATCCGTCACTCAGAACCTGCCTGTATGGCTGGGCATTTATCTGCCGTCGTGTGTGGATGTTGAGTTATGGGTGCGTTGGAACAAAGGCGAATGGCATTTGCAATCCATGGAGCAGCATCAGCGCTATGCCGATTGGGGAGAAGGACATTTGTTACCCGTGTGGGCCATTCGCGACGGAACTTTAAGAGAAATAGATGTACTTTTAAAAATCGAAAACTTGGGAGTCACTCAACTGCCGGTAGTATTACAAAAGCCCGAGACATTCATAAGGCAGCAATGGAAGTTTGCATTGCCTTATACGGCGCTGCTGGTTTTTTTGCTGTCTGTGATGATGTATGCCTTGAGTTTGATGCGTTTTTTTGACGCCCTGTCTCTGGCATTATTTGTATTCATGCTCTGCTTGCAATTGATGGTGCTTGGTTGGTTGAGCGGCCTTGTTCATTTTTTATTTCCAGCCTTGAGTCGCTCACACACCGCTTTGACGGGCGAGGCGGCGGTTTGCTTGTGGGTAATGCTGGGCACATGGCATACCCGTTTATCTATCAGTATGAGTCACTTGCCAGACTTTTTCAAAAAAGCTTTGGTGTACTGGACAGTCGGCTGGGGCTTGTTGGGTTTGGGCCTCACTTTCATACACCATTCGCATGAATGGCCCGCATACATATTGCTACTTCATTCTGTTTTGATGATGACGTGTTGTTTTTGTCAGTCAAGAAGGCAGGGTAGTTTTAAAAATAAATGCTACGCAGTTGCATGGGGCCTTTACGCTTTGGCGGCTGGTGTGTATGTGTTTCGTCATAGCCTGTATTTACACCCGACCCAGGCACTGCTGTGGGTTGGCTGCATAAGCGTGCTGGCCAGTTTGTTGCTGGTGTGGGCAAGTTGTTGGCGTTGGATGCTCAAACTGGCCATGCTCAGGGACAAGTTGAAGATGGCCCTAAAGCGCAACCGCTGGGTTGCAGTAGCGCAGCATGACTTGTGGCAACCCTTGCAATCGATGCAACTGTATGCCAATGCCTTGGCCGTGGCCGCGCCGGAACATATGCCGCGCTTGATAAATGGCATTCAACTGGCGGCTATAAATGCAGTGGACTGTATGCGGCATTTGCAAGACTGGTATGAAGTGTATTTATCAGGTAAAGCACTGGAAACCTCAGACCAAGCTATCAGTGCTGATGCTGTGTTGCAACCCCTGTTCACCGAGTGCTTGGCAATGGCGCATGCGCATTGCATCAGCTTGCGTTATTGCCGCAACCGAAGTGTGTTGAATGTCAATCCAGCCGCATTACAGAGAATACTTCGTAACCTGATTCACAACGCATTGACATACACCCCGGCTGGCGGCAAAGTGCTGCTCGGGTGTAGACGCAAGCATGACCGTTTGTGGATTTACTGTATGGACAACGGTCAAGGTATGACTGATCAACAACTGCGCTTGTGTACCCGCGCGCACCAAAGATTTGGCCACGTAGAGAACCTGACTGGCAATCACCAAGGTTTAGGCTTATACAGCGTGCAGAAAATGGCTAAACAATTAGGTTTGAAGCTGTATATTGAAAGTAGCCCTGCGAAAGGAAGTATGTTTGCCATAAGCGTTCCTTTGGCACGGCAGCAAAGTACAACAGCTGTATTGAAGCTGAGCCATGCGATTTAATCGCCGCGCAGTTTAAACACAAAAATGATTTTGGCGGGACAGTTGCCGTTTTCATCTAATGGGAGCGTGCCGGTTTTCTCCACACCTTTGAGTACGGTGTCATCCCATGATTTGATGCCGCTGGGACGACTGAGTTCAGCTTGCAAAATTTTTCCGTTAGGACCACAACTCACAATAACTTCAGCCTCAGGGTTACCTTTGACTGCCTGCAACTGTGACTCAGGAAAGGTATTGATATTGGGCTTCACCCGATCATAGAGTTTTTTGTTGTATGCCCCGCTTGATGCAGAGGCCTTGGCCGCACTGCTTGAGACAGTTGGACCTGTGCTGTTAGCACCGAGTTGTTTTAATTTGTTAATCTGCTCTTTGCGACGCTCTTCGCTTTCCCGTTTTTCTTCGGCTAAGCGCTTCGTCTCTTCATCTTTGCGCTTTTGTTCTTCTATGCGTTTAGCTTCTTCGTCTTTGCGTTTTTGTTCTTCTGCGTGCTTTGCTTCGTCATCTTTACGTTTTTGTTCTTCAATGCGTTTAGCTTCTTCTTCTTTGAGCTTTTTCAATTCAGCACGCTTGCTGTCTTCTTCTTTTTGTTTTTTTATCTCAAGCCGCTTGGCTTCTTCTTTATCCAGTTTTACTTTTTTTTCTTCAGCTTCTTTCTTAGCTTTCGCTTCTTTGACTTCAGCTTCTTCTTTGGCTTTGGCTGCTTTTTTATCTGCTTCCTTGCGCTTGTCCTGCTCTATCGCTTCTTGTTTCTTTTTCTTCTGAATAGCGATGTCCGCATCTGGACTGGCTTTTTCGCGATTTGAGGATAAAGGTTTAACGGGCTCAGGGGGTTGTTTGATAGGTTTAGCGGGGTTAGCCACTGGAGGTGGCGGGGGGGGCGATGGTTCAAGTGGCAAGGTTTTATGTGCGACAGGCTCAGGCACTGTTGTCCACAGTTCTGCCTGAACGGGTGGTTCGCTTTTCTCACTGTGCCATGTCACGCCCCAGGTCAGCGCAAGAATCAACAAACCATGCACCAGCAATGCCAATGCCAGAGAGCGCCCTGATCCCTGCTCGGCCGGCGGGGTGAAGTCGTAGTACTCGTGCTGGCGCATGTCAGCCAATCAGTCCATTTGCCGCACAGACAGTCCCACACGCTGTATGCCTGCACGTTGTAATTTGTCCATCAGTTTGATCACCTCGTCATACACAATGCCTTTGTCTGCGCTGATGATCACTGGTGTTGTGGTTTTGCCGGCTTGCAGCTGCAGCACCAGCTTGGCAACTGTCTCCATGCTGGCTGATTGGGTGTTTGACTGCGCGCCATCTTGAGCCTGTATTTTTGATTTGACCAGCAGGTGCAAATTTTTATCCAGCTCTATGGTGATGACTTGATCCGGGGCGTTACTGGCTTTGCCAATGCTGGGCACATCAATGACGCTTGGGACGAGTAAGGGAGCTGTGACCATGAAAATAATCAGCAGCACCAACATCACATCGATGAATGGCACCATATTGATATCACTGATACTGCGCCGGTTTTTACGGCCTTTGCTTGAAGTGGCGGCTGCCATGGGAGCCTCCTGTGCTTAACGTTTGGTGACCGGTGCGGCACCAACACTGCGTTGAAGAACATTGGAAAACTCTTCAATGAAAGTCTCCATTCTGTTGGCTACACGTTCAATGTCGTAAGAAAAGCGGTTGTAGGCCAGTACGGCAGGAATGGCGGCAAACAGACCAATTGCTGTCGCTACCAAGGCTTCAGCAATGCCGGGCGCCACTTTGGCTAAGGTGACTTGTTGCAATGCTGCAAGCCCGGTGAATGCGTGCATGATGCCCCATACCGTACCAAACAAACCGACATACGGCGATACCGATCCGACTGAGGCCAGCATGGACAAGTTGGATTCGATTTCATCCATTTCTTTTTGCAAGCTGACACGCATGGCGCGGCGGGCTCCATCCAGTTGCACACTGCCATCGGTGACGCGGCCTTCACGGAGTTTGTGGTATTCGCGCATGCCGCTTGCAAAAATACGTTCCATCGGGCCACCGGTTTTGGCGTTTTGTCGGGCTGCGACAAACAACTCGTTCAAAGTTTTTCCAGACAAGAACTCACTTTCAAAGGCTTCGTTGAGTTTCTTGATTTTTTTCAGCGCCATGACTTTGCGAAATATGGCTGACCAACTCATGACTGACACGAGCATGAGTAGAAACACCACGGCTTGAACCACCCAGCTGGCATTGAGCAACAGGTGAACAATTGACATATCCTGGTTCATTCAAACAACTCCAATAAAGACGGCGGTATGCGTTGAGGTTTCATCTGTTCGGCGTTAACCCAGCCGATACGTATCGTGCCTTCACACAACAAGGTGCGATGTTCTTGTGAGTCTATGCGCCAAGCTTGTTGGGCGATCACCAAACTGGCACGGCCCTTGTCTTGCATGACGGCACTGACTTGCAGCAAATCATCCAATTGCGCAGGCCTATGGTATTTCAATTCAGTATCAATCACCACAAACATGCCGCCGGTGTCTTGCTTGAGTTGGTGTTGCTGCAGACCGAGGTGGCGCAACCATTCGGTGCGGGCACGTTCGAAAAATTTCAAGTAGTTGGCATAAAACACAATGCCGCCGGCATCTGTGTCTTCCCAATAGACGCGCACGGGAAATTCAAAACTCATGCAGCCTCCAGCAGTTGTTTTAAGCGCCCGGCAGCGGTGTTCAGGGCTGAGAGGGAACTGGCGGTTGACATGCGCACATAGTCGCCGGGAGAGTGCTCACCGAAATCGCGTCCCGGGGTCAACGCCACATGCGCATGCTGCATCACGTAGTCGGCAAACGCCCAGCTGTCTGCCAGACCCAGTTTGGCGCAGGCGGCGCGGCAATCGGCCCAGGCGTAAAAAGCACCGTCCGGCATCACAGGCACGGTCAAGCCCATGGCATTCAGCTGCGGGATAAAGCTATCGCGGCGTTGTTTGAAGGCCTCGCGGCGTTCTTCGTAAACGGCCAGGCTTGGCGATTCGAAACAGGCGATGGCCGCGTATTGCGCCACCGTGTTGGCACATATGAACAGGTTTTGCGCCAGTCGTTCGATGACTGGCACCAAGGCCTCCGGCACCACCAGCCAGCCCAGCCGCCAGCCGGTCATGTTGAAGTATTTGGAAAAACTGTTGATGCTGATGATGTTGTCGTCTATGGCAAGGGCAGTCTGACCATATGCGGGGTCATAACTCAGGCCCAAATAAATTTCATCCACCATGGTGATGCCACCTTTGTCACTGACAAATTGGTGGATGCGTTTCAATTCTTCAAACGCAATCGAGGTGCCGGTGGGGTTCGACGGCGAGGCCAGCAACACGCCGCGTGTTTGCGCTTGCCAATGTGCGGCGACTTGCGCTGCGCTCAATTGAAAACGCTGTTGTGCACCGGCAGGTAGCAGCACCGCGCGTCCGTCAGCGGCTTGCACAAACTGGCGGTTGCAGGGGTAACACGGGTCGGGCATCAATATCTCGTCGCCAGCTTCAATCAGCGCCAGACAAGCGAGTTGCAATGCAGACGATGCACCGGCGGTCACCACGATGCGTCTGGCAGGAACGCTCACACCAAAGCGGGTTGCATACCAATCGCTGATGCGCTCGCGCAAGCGGTCCAAGCCCAACGCGTGTGTGTATTGGGTGCGTCCGTCATGTATGGCTTTGACGGCGGCTTGCTGCACCAAATCAGGGGCAGTGAAATCGGGTTCGCCGATATTCAAAAACACCATAGGCTTGTCCGTATGCCGGGCCTGATGCGCCAAAGCAGATGCCGCTTTGGCCATTTCCATCACATAAAAAGGCGCGATGCGTTCGGCGCGTTGGCTGATGCGCATGGGGTCAGTCAGCACTGATGGGGGTTGATGCAGGTTTGTCGGCGGCCACTTCCAAGCTGCGCAGTGTGGGGGCCAGGCCGTTGAGCACCGCGTTCACATATTTGTGGCCGTCAGTGCCACCAAATTCTTTGGCCAATTCAATGCATTCATTGATGACCACACGCCACGGTATGTCTATGCAGTGTTGCATCTCGTACGCACCGATCCAAAGAACAGCGTGTTCGATGGGGGAAATCTCGGCCATCTTGCGGTCCAGCAGAGGCAGGATATGCGCGTCCAGCGCTTCGGCCTGTGCTGCACAACCATGCAGCAGCGCATCGAAATGCACGCTGTCGGCCTTGTTAAACCCGCTGAGCTCACGTGTGAAAGCATCCACGTCTTCGGGCGGGTTGCGTCCCACCAGCACTTGGTAGAGCGCTTGCACTGCAAAGCCGCGTGCGCGGGTGCGGGCTGCGCGTGCACTGGCGCGGCGCATATCTGAAGGCTTGCCGGATTTGGCTGCGGGTGTGGTGTGTTCGCTCATGACAAGGTCTTCATCAACAAAGCCATTTCGACGGCCACGCGGGCGGCGTCGCGCCCTTTGTCGTGTTGACGGGCAATGGCTTGCGCTTCGTTTTCAGTGGTCAATATGGCGTTGGCGATCGGCAAGCCGTGATCCAGCACCAATTGCGTGATGGCCGAACCGGATTCGTTGGCTACCAGTTCAAAGTGGTAGGTCTCGCCGCGAATAATGCAACCCAATGCGATCAAGGCATCGAACTGACCGGATTGGGCCATGGCTTGCAGAGCAACGGGCACTTCAAGTGCGCCCGGCACTTGCACATGCTCGATGTCGTCGGCATCAACCTGTAAAGCTTTTAATTCATCGGTACAGGCTTTGGCCAGCGCCTGCGTGATGTCCGGGTTGAAGCGTGCCTGCACGATGCCGATGCGCAAACCGCTGCCGTCCATGTCTTTGCGTGTCGCGCTGAGGTCGGGGTGATGCATGCTTATTCCTTGGCCAGATAGCCGGTGATTTCAAGTCCGTAGCCAGCCATGCTGGGCATGCGGCGCGGGTTGCCCATGAGGCGCATTTTGTGGACTCCGCAGTCGCGCAAAATTTGTGCGCCTATGCCGTAGGTGCGCAAATCCATGCGGCCGCGCTCAGGCGCTTGGGCCGAGCGGGCCACGCCTTCGAATTGCGCCAGCAGTTGTGCGCCGCTTTCGCCGCAGTTGAGCAGCACCACCACACCCGAGTCTTCGGATGCGATGCGTGCCAGCGCTGCGTCCAGGCTCCATGAATGCATACCGCGTTGCGGCTCCAATGCATCCAACACCGACAGTGGTTCGTGCACACGCGCCAGTACTGCGTGGTCGCCCGCCCATTCACCGCGCACGAGTGCAATGTGCACGCTGTCACTCGGCAAATCTTTGTAAGCATGGGCGGTGAATGCGCCGTGGGCTGTGTTCAGTTGACGGCTGCTGATTTTTTGCACCAGCGATTCGGTGCGGCTGCGGTATTCAATCAGGTCGGCGATGGTGCCGAT
>CANNRV010000079.1 GCA_947508145.1 Comamonadaceae bacterium | reverse complement strand
GGTTCAAAAAGGGCAAGCTGATTGGCACCTTGATGACCGGCATAGAGCAATGGTTTTTACCCAAGATAGGTATCAGCACACCACCGTGGACGGTGCACAACCACAAAGCTGATCACCAGTCTTTGAATCAGGCGGCGCAAAGCCCGCGCATTGCCTACCCCAAGCCCGACGGCGTGCTGACATTCGACAAACTCTCCAGTGTGTTCATCAGCAACACCAACCACGAAGAAAACCAACCGGCGCACCTGACCTTGAAAGACGACAGCGTGCCTGTGTCCATCAACCTCAGTCAATACGACGGCCCCGAAGGCCGCTACTGCCCGGCCGGTGTGTATGAATATGTGAAAACAGACGCCGGTGCAGACCGTTTGCAAATCAATGCACAAAACTGTGTGCATTGCAAAACCTGTGACATCAAAGACCCGACGCAAAACATTGTGTGGGTGACGCCCGAGGGCGGCGGTGGCCCCAATTACGCAGGAATGTAACCATGACCAAATACCATTCAGAACACACTTGGGTGCGGGTCGAAAACGACACCGCATTCGTAGGCATCACTGTGCATGCGCAAGACACCTTGGGTGACATTGTGTTTGTCGAATTAGCAGAGATTGGCAAAGCCTTTGAGCAAGCCAGTGTGGCAGGTGTGGTCGAGTCGGTGAAAGCCGCAGCCGATGTGCACATGCCGGTGTCAGCCACTGTCATTGCGGTCAACGAAGAATTGCGCGCCGACCCTTCTTTAGCCAACAGCGACCCCGAAGGCGCGGGTTGGTTTTACCAAGTGACACTCAGCAACCCGGCGGAGTTAGATGGTTTGATGGACGGGGCGGCTTATCAGGCGTTTGCAGGTTAAGCACCCCATATTCATTCGCATGAAAAGGCTGCTTAAAGCAGCCTTTTTTGTGTCCACCTTAAAAGCAGTCTGTCAGCGAGTCACGCTGAGGTTTCGCGCAACGCCTGCCCCAATCGCTCAATGCCTTCAGCAATCTTGGCTTCATCGGCGGTGGCGAAACTCAAACGTATGGTGCTGTTGTCCGGATCGTTGGCAAAAAACGGTGCACCGGGCACAAAGGCCACGCCCTTTTCAATCGCGCGTTTGGCCAGCAAATTGCCATCGGTGGTGAAGCCGGTTTTGCCCGTGAGTTTGGCCCAGACAAACAAGCCACCTTGCGGCGCATGAAACGACAAGCCTTCTGCTAAATGCACACGCAAAGCCTCACACATGGCGCGGGCGCGGGCGGCATACACCTGACGCACGTTTTGCAAAGTGGCCGGCATGCGCCCAGCTTGCAAGTACTGCGCGGCTGTGGCTTGCGCGAAGGTAGACGTGTGTGCATCGCTGAACTGCTTGCACATAGTGGCTCGCGCCAACAAGGCCGGTGGTGCCACCATCCAACCTATGCGCAAACCCGGCGACAAGACTTTGCTAAGTGAACCGCAATGCACCAACCAGTCACGGCTGCCGGGCACTTGTGCGCTGAGCGCCAGCAAGGATGGCGGCGGTGCATCTGCGAAATACAAGTCGCCATACGGGTCATCTTCAACCACCACGGTTTTATATTTCACCGCCAACTCAAGCACGCGCAAACGGCGCTGCAAAGAAGTCATGGCACCGCTGGGGTTGCCAAATGTGGGAACCAAGTACACCAGCTTAGGTCGGTGTTGTTGAATCATTTGCTCGATTGCATCCACATCCACGCCGTCTTCATCCATAGTCACGCCTAACACCGTCGGTCCGTACAAACGGAAGCATTGGATGGTGGCCAAAAAAGTGGGCGACTCTACCAGCACCGTGTCTTGCGGATCAAGCAATGTTTTACCGACCAAGTCCAGCGCTTGCTGGCTGCCGGTGGTGACGATCAATTCATCGGCATGCAAACCGGCCACGCCTTTGGATTGCATGAAAGCCGCGAGTTGTTCGCGCAAGGGGTTGTAGCCTTCAGTGGCACCGTATTGCAAAGCCGCGCCCGGTTCATCGCGCAAGGCGCGTTCGCTGGCTTCGCGTATGCCTTGCACATCGAACATGGCGCTGTCGGGAAAGCCACCCGCAAAGCTGATGATGCCGGGTTTGCCCAGCAATTTAAAGAGTTCGCGAATGGCCGAGGTTTCGACTTTGTCTAAGCGTTGGGCAAATTGCATGTGAGGATAATCGGGGCCAAACCCCTATGAAATGAATGATGAAAAAAGAGCACATCGAACCGTTTTTTGCGACGCTGAAAGCGGCCAATCCGCAGCCGAATACTGAATTGGAATATACCAGCGTGTTTGAATTGCTCAGTGCTGTGCTGCTCAGCGCTCAGGCCACGGATGTCGGCGTGAACAAAGCCACGCGGCGCTTGTTTCCAGTGGCCAACACGCCGCAAGCGATTCTGAATTTAGGCCTGCCCGCGCTGGAGTCGTATATCCAAACCATAGGCTTGTTCCGCAGCAAAGCCAAGCACTTGATGCAAACCTGCCAGATACTGGTGGAGCAACACGGCGGTGAAGTGCCTCGCACCCGCGAAGCATTGGAGGCCTTGCCCGGTGTGGGTCGCAAAACCGCCAATGTGGTGTTGAACGTGGCTTTCGGCGAAGCGACTATGGCGGTGGACACGCATATTTTCCGGGTCGGCAACCGCACCGGTTTAGCGCCGGGCGACACACCTTATGAGGTTGAAATGGGTTTGCTCAAACGCATTCCACCAGCGTATTTGGTGGATGCACACCACTGGTTGATATTGCTGGGTCGTTATGTGTGCCAGGCGCGCAAACCGCAGTGCTGGCAATGTCAGGTGTCGCAGTGGTGTGACTACAAACCCAAAACGACTATGCCTTAAGGCGTGCGTGAAATTTCACTTTAAGCATTCCTAATCAACTGGTTGAATGTGTGAGGGTGAATATTCATTCCGCAGGTAAACGCGCCAGTTCTATCGCCTGCTTCAATATATCCAAGTCACCAATATGGTTGGCCAGCAACAAAATCAAACGCGCATTCAGCAACTGGCTGTGTGATTCGTCCAGTCCTTCATGCGCTTGCATCAAGGCTTCATAAAACGCATCACCGGGTTCGAAATCACCGCGCAGGCGCGAGCCACTGTGGTAAAAATTCGCCGCTGTATTCAGTACTGACATGGCTTTTCCTTGCTGTTCATGGTTTCAAGCTTAGCAGGGCGTACCAGCGCTTCCACGCACGCTGACTTCAACGCACAGCGCCATGTCAAAACTGAAGCGATTCAACGCGGCAATGCAATCCATTGGTCTTGCACGCGGTGAAACTCCAAGCGGTGGTCGAACACAGCTTGCAAACATTCACGCAACGCCGGGTCGTTGGCTGGCGCTTGCATCAAGACTTTGCCGTGCTGCATCACCACCACACGGTCGGCCCGCAAAGCCAGGTTCAAGTCGTGCAACACACTCACCACGGTTTGTCCTTGGGCGGTCATGGCACGCACCATGGCCAGCCAATCCACCAGATGAGGCACATCCACATTGGCAATCGGCTCGTCCATCAACAGCACAGGGGCTTGCACGGCCAAGGCGCGGGCCAGTAACACGCGTTGTCGCTCGCCGCCGGACAAACTGCCCAACTGGCGCTCACGCCATTCGCTCAGCGTCAATGTGTGCAAACACTGTTCAACCACCGCGTGGTCATGGGCACTTGCCCCGCCCCAACCGTGTTGATGCGGCAAACGCCCGAGCATCACCAAGTCATACACCGACACATCGTCTGCGGCCACATCGTGTTGCGACAACCAAACCAATTGCTGCGCACGTTCACGCGCAGGGTAATCAGTCAACGCGCGATTAAACAAACTCACCTCACCTTGGTGAGGCATCAAGCCTGCCAATACTTTCAACAGAGTGGTTTTGCCCGCGCCATTCGGTCCGACGATGCATGTCCAGCCTGCGGCAGCTACATCCACATCCACTGCGTGCAACACTTGTCTGTTGCCGTGCCAAGCGTTCACGGCCCGCGCTTGCAATGCCGGGTTCTGGGTCATGTGCGGTCCCCTAACGATACAGAGGCTGAACCCAAGCGCCACATCAAATAACTGCCGCCCATGATGGCAGTCAACACACCTACAGGCAGTTCCTGAGGAGCCATCCAACTGCGGGCCAACATCTCGGCCAAACACAAGAGCACGCCGCCCATCAACACCGACAGCAATGAGGACATGGCAAACCGTACCCGCACACTGGAGCGCACCAAGTGCGGTGCGACCAAACCGACAAAAGCAATCAAACCAGTTTGTGCCACGGCTGTGGCGGTACACAAAGCCATGACCGCCAACAAGCCTGTGCGAAGTGTTCCCACTTGCAAACCCAAACTGCGTGCCGTGTCCTCACCCAAAGTCAATCCATCTAACAAGCTGCCCCAACGCCAAGCCGCCAACCAACTCAGCAACAACACCACTCCCATCCACACACAAGATGCCTGGGTCAGCATGCCGGTGTAGCCCAGCAAAAACGCTTGCATGGCAGGCCACAAGGCCGGTTGCGTGGCCATCAACAAAGAAGTGCATGCCCCCAAGACCACGCCGACCACCACACCGGCCAACAACAAACGCACCGTGTGTTGCACGCCCCGTGCCAGCAACAATGTCAGCAACACCGCACCCCAGGCACCGACAAAGGCCACACCGGTCAATCCCAGTTGACCAAGCCACTGCACCGGCCATGCCAATTGACCAGTGAATTGATGGCCGCCCCAAGAACCCAGCACCAAAGCCAAGGCCACGCCGAGTGCTGCGCCGGGCGCACTGCCGAGCAAATACGGATCGGCCAAGGGGTTGCGAAACAATCCCTGGGCCAATGCACCTGCCAGTCCCAGCAAACCACCTGCTAACCAAGCACCGACCGTGCGCGGCAAACGTATGTCTTGCACCACCGGGTCCAGCCAACCCAGCTCTGTTTCAAAGCCCCGGCTGCCTGCGGTCATGCCCAACAGCCCAAGCAGCAAGGTGGCAGCGCACAAGCAGGCGGTCACTACATACACCTGACGATGCGCCGAACTCATTGCTTAGCCGCTTTGTTCAAACACGCAACGATGGCCTCGGCGGCCTCACCCATGCGCGGACCTGGTCGCACCAGTATCTGACTTTGCGCATGCGAAAACACACACACTTGACCCGCTTGAACAGCCGACATGTCACGCCAACCCGGTCGCGCCGATATGTCTGATTGAGCTGATTCCGCCAACAACACCCATTGCGGCGAAGCACGCACCACATATTCAGGACTGAGCTGGGGAAACGCGGCCATGTCTGAGCCCACAATATTTTTCAAACCCAGTTTGCGCATGACGCCACCAATGAACGAAGCCTCACCTGCCGCATAAGCGCCGGTGCTGGCTTCGAAATACACACTCGCGCCTTTGGCAGTAGCGGGTAATTTGTTAGCCGCTTTGTCAATGCGCAACATGGCGCGTTGCCAAAGCCGGTCTGCGGCTGCATCAGGCTGGGGCAAATGCAACACCTGCGCGATAGTGTGCATACTGCGTTCAACATCCTGCAATGTCTGCGGCTCCAGTGCAATCACCTTGATGCCCAAGGACTCCAAGCGCGAGATGATGCGCGTAGATTTAGCGGCTAACACCACATCGGGTTTCAGCCTGACGATGGCTTCCACCGAAGCGTCGTACAAGCCGCCAAGTTTGGGCAAGGCTTTGACGCTGTGCGGCCAATCGGCAAAACTGTCTGTGCCCACCAACTTGTCGCAGGCACCGAGTTCACAGACGGTTTCGGCCAGCGACGGCAACAAGGTGATGATGCGCTGGGGTGGCTTATGAATCTCAACTGAGACCTGCCGGTCGTCGATGACGGTCACCGCTGCTGCGCTTTGCCACAGCAGCCATAAAAGCATGAACAGCTTATGCATGCTTGTCTGCCCATGAACTCACGATGCGATGCAATTGGTCCACCCCATCGGTCAAAGCAGCAGGACCGGGTTGCAGTATGTCGGCGGATTTGATTTCAAACAGCTGCGCATTTTGAACAGCGGGCACATCCTGCCAACCCGGCCGTGCAGCCACATGCTGGGGACGAAATTTCTTACCGCACCATGAACCGATGATGATGTCCGGTTGTCTGCGCACCACCTCCAAGGGGTCGGCAATGATGCGGTTTTTGCCCAGCGACTCTTTAGCGAGTTCAGGAAAACAATCATCGCCACCGGCAACGCTGATCAACTCTGATACCCAGCGTATGGCGCTGATGGGCGGCTCGTCCCACTCTTCGAAATACACACGCGGGCGGCGCGGCAAGGCTTTCGCAGTTGTTTGTATAGATTGCAAATGCGCTTGCATCTCTTGAATGCGGCGCATGCCCTGCTCTGCTTCGCCCACCATGGCAGCTACTTGGTAGAGCATGCTGAATATCTCATCCAAGCTGCGCTGATTGAACACCGTCACTTGCACGCCGTGGCGAATCAAGGCCGCAGCAATATCCGCTTGCAAATCCGAAAAGCCCAGCACGCAATCGGGTTGCAACGCCAGGATTTTGTCTATCTTGGCGCTGGTGAACGCACTGACACGCGGCTTTTCTGCGCGAGCGATTTTGGGTCGCACCGTGAAGCCAGATATGCCCGCAATGCGATGCGACTGACCGAGCAGGTACAACCATTCGGTGGTCTCCTCGGTCAGGCAGATGATGCGTTGCGGTAGGTGCAAGGACATGGGTTGAATCAGTGTGGTTGATAAACCAAGGTGGCGGTCACAGTTCTACCTGGCGTGTTGTAGCCATAGGCGAGTTGGTAGTCTTTGTCAAGCGCATTTTCAAGTTTGACCCTGGCTGTCCAGTCCTTGTCAATTTGTTTAGAGGCATATATCGACAGCAGCGCATAACCCGCAAGTTCATTGCTGTTGTAGTGGCTATCTTTGCGCTCGCTGCTTGCATATATTTTTGCGCCAATGTCGTATTGCTCAATGGCTCGGCTGACATCCAAACTTGCATAACGCTTAGCCCTGCGGGCCAAAGCTTCATCGTAAGTCAAATTCGTTGGGTTTTGCACAACCAATGATGCTCTGATTCGGTAACTGTCCCACAGAGTTTGACCAGTAGTCTCAAGTCCTTTGTTTTGTGAAGTGATTAAGTTGGACGGTATGTTGTTGTCATCGTAATCAATCGAGTTCTGCGTGGTCATGTCAAACAATACCATTCTGAATAGCTGATTGCCATTTAAATAATTGACGCCCAGCTCCTTGGAGAGAAATCTCTCCGAAGAGAGTTTGATGTTTTGCGACATGTCATAAGCCGTCGGGGCACTGAAACCATTTGAAATTGAGGTCGATAACTTCCACTCTGCAGTGATCGCATAACCCACACCCAACAAACCAGATGTGGCGGTAGGTGCAATGCTGGTCAACACAGAACTGGCATCGGTATTGGCAATATCCATGATGTCATGACGCAAATTGGCTTGCAAAGACCAGCGATCTAGGCTTCGGTTAACACCAACGAAATAGCCACGAGCAAAGCGCTTCATGGCATAAGAGTCTAAATTTGTCGAAGTGCCTGTGAATATCAGTTCATCCTCGCTGTAATCGGCGCCAAAGTTCAACAGCGTCAGGTCATTAACCGCGTACGTATTGAACCATCTCATGCTTTTTTGTCGACCTTCATTCAGCCCGAATCCATAATCAGTGGTGTTTCTGGAACCATTCAAAAAGTCTTCAAAGGTGATCTTGCTGCTGGAGACATCCAACTTAGATTTCCAATCCGAGCTGATGGCCCGGTGAAGATACACAACATACATATCACTGGTCTTGGTTTGGTTGTGTGTATCTGATGTTGAAGTCGCTGAAGCGTAGTCGTATTCATAGTCAGAATACCTGTGGTTCGTCCTGAACCCAAGCGCTGTGTCTGCAATGGTTTTTTCCAAGTTCATGGAAAAATAATTGGACATATAAGCATCCGAATCTGGATTAGCCAGCGTTTTCTGTGATGTGTTGATGGCAGAAAACCCTTTTGAGGTGGTGTTACCCGCTTGGAAATTGAATTTGAAATCATCAACAGCGCCGCCATAGCCAGTGCTGATTTCTCTTAATCCGTACCCGCCAAGAGACAGGCTGCCGTAAGCCATGGGTTTGCCACTGCCTTGCCGGGTGAAAATTTGAATCACACCGCCCACCGCAGAGTTGCCATATAAAGCCGATGCGTTGCCGCGCAGAATTTCGATCTTCTCAATTTGTGCCAATGGCATGTCTGTGATTTGCAGTGCGCCGAGTTGATCTACGGGAGCGCGGACGCCGTCAATGTAAATCGCCAGATTGATGCTGTTCTGGCCTCGCAAAAAGAAGGACGTGGTTGAACCCAATCCACCATTGCGACCGAACTCAAAACCGGGCTCGCCTTGCAACAAATCAGCCAGTGAAGCAGACTGGGATTGCTCTATCTGCTGACGATCTATCACGGTCACAGAGGTTAATGCCTCGGACAAATGCTGCTCATTGAGAGACGCACTTACCACCAGCGGATTGAGTTGGGTTTCCTGAGAAAAAACAAAGGGACAAAAAAAGAGCAGCAGACACAAGCCCACAGCCTTGGATTTTGGAAATTGCATGATGATCACCAGCCAAAAGCCCTCACCGCCTTCCCCGACAGTGCTTGGACGTTACGCAACCACGCCAGGCGTGATTGCACCTTGTTGGCCGGTATCCGGGCTGGCGAAAACAACCTTGTCCGCCTTCCCAGATGCTTGTTCAAGGCTTCCAGTGGC
>CANNRV010000078.1 GCA_947508145.1 Comamonadaceae bacterium | reverse complement strand
GCGATCAGCACCAATATCTTGAACTCAAACACCAGTATGGGTGTGGCCTGGGAAAACGGTATTTCCCGCACCAGTTCGGCAGCTTTGTCGGTGGTGCCCAAGAGCGCCAGCAATCCACCCATGATGATGATGGTGGTGGATGAAAAAAACGAGGGTGTGTGGGAGAGTGTTTGGGTGATGATGCCGTCGAGCACACGCGGGTCTCGGGTGAGTGAGACCTTGAGCCAGCGCAATCTGAAACGATTGCTGGCCGCCAAAATCGAATGCCTGTGAACGGCGAGTCGATTCGCAAACCAGGCGTAACCGACCCACATGGCCAGAAAAAAACACAACACCGCCCAATCCAGCCAAGGCAATAAGCTCAAAATTTTCATGGCTTCATACTAACTGATCAGGCGGTACTGCGACTGTCTGACTGACAGCAAGTTGGCCTGGAACTACCCGCAGGGCAGAACCAGGCAAACAGGCGTTTAAGCGTGCAACTTGGCAGCGATCTGCGCCACGCGTTGACCATACAGCTTGGCCGTGTCCAAATCGCCTTGGGGAATGTCTGAAGCCGGGCTGGTTGGGCCAACCTGGGTCATTACGCCTGAAGACGAACCCAAGCGGTTCACAGAGCCATTGTTCGGCTCGGACTGACCTACCCACACCATGCCCAATTGCATGGACAAGGTGATGAAGTATTGGATGGTGGAGAGTTTGTCGCCGCTCAAGTTGGCAGAAATGGTGAAGCCACCCGCAACTTTGTTTTTCCACTCGCCGCTCATCCATTGTTTGGAGGTGGCATCGGCGAATTTTTTGAATTGCCAGGACACCACGCCCATGTAAGTGGGTGAGCCGAAGATGATGGCATCTGCCGCATTGATGGCAGCCCAATCGGCTTCGCTGATATTGCCTTCGGCATCGATGGCGATGACTTGGGCGTTTGCGCCTTCGGCCACAGATTGGGCGACACGCTGTGTGTGGCCGTAGCCGGAGTGATAGACAACTACTGTTTTGCTCATAGGTTTCTCCTGTAAAAGCATTGAAAAAAATTCAGTGGGCCAGATCAAACACCAGCACCTCGGCGTCGAGTCCCTGGCTCAAATTCAGCACGGTTTCCTGCTCACCCAATAAGGCGTCGCCGGCGTGTAATTGATGGCCGTTGACCAGCAACTCGCCTTTGATCAAATGCACATAGACACGTCGCTTAGGATTAAGCGCCAAGGTGGCGTGTTCGTCAGCGTCAAACTGCCCGGCAAACAAACGTGCATCGGCGTGAATCCGCACGCCATGTTCAGAAGCTTCGGGTGCGGCCACCAGCGCCAAGGCGCCACGTTTGGCTTGCGAGGGTATGGTTTTTTGTTCATAACCTGGCGCGATGCCACGTCGCTCAGGCAATATCCAGATTTGTAGGAAATGGGTTTCTTGGTCCGGCGCATGGTTGAACTCGCTGTGGCGCACACCTGTGCCCGCGCTCATGCGCTGCACATCCCCCGGGGGGATGCCTTTGATATTGCCCATGCTGTCCTGGTGAGCCAGTTCTCCACTGAGCACATAGCTGATGATTTCCATGTCCTGGTGGCCGTGGGTGCCAAAGCCGGTGCCGGGCGCGATGCGGTCTTCGTTGATCACCCGCAAATTGCCCCAGCCCATGTGCGCCGGGTCGTGGTAGCCGGCAAAAGAAAAGCTGTGAAAGGATTTCAACCAACCGTGGTCGGCATAACCGCGCTCTAATGATTTACGCAAAGTCAACATGAACGGCTCCTTTTTCTAAGAACTGCACTTTAGGCCGGTAAATGGAAAAACAAACCAGCGTGGATTGATGGCATCATTCAAATTATTTGACCAATGAAGGCCGCAATGAACTTTGCCCGCGACGTACTCACCCCAGATGCACTGACCATGGTGCAAACCATTGCCAGATTGGGCAGCTTTGCCGCCGCCGCCCGGGAAATGGGGCTGGTGCCCAGCGCATTGAGTTACCGGGTCAGGCAAATGGAAGACAGCCTGGACGTATTGTTGTTCGACCGCTCCTCACGCCAGGCCCGGCTGACCGCAGCCGGGCAGGAATTGCTGAACGAAGGCATGCGCCTGCTGACCGACATGGACAGCATTGCGCACCGCATCAAAAGGGTGGCAACCGGCTGGGAGAGCCAATTCACCATCGTGGTGGACACCGTCATCCATCCCACCGTCATCATGGATTTGTGCCAGCACTTTTATGAAGACAACCCGCCCACGCGACTGCGGGTCAGGGACGAAGCCTTGAGCGGCACCTTGTACGCACTGACCTCGGGTCAGGCTGACCTGGCCATTGGTGTCGGACTGATTGAAAACATATCCCCCGGTCTGCGGTTTGCTGAAATCGGCCCGATGGTGAAATTTGTGTTTGCTGTCTCACCCATGCACCCTTTGGCCTCCATGCCGCAACCTTTGAGCGACGCGCTGATTCGCACTTACCGCGCTGTTGCTGTCGCCGACTCGATTCCGCAAGGCAACGGCATTACCGTTGGATTGCTGGCCGGACAAGACGTATTTACCGTGCCCAGCATGAAGGCCAAACTTGATGCGCAATTGCGTGGCATGGGTGCAGGTTTTTTGCCCGAGCCCTTGGCCAGACCATTTATTGAACGCGGTGAACTGGTGGAGTGTCAGGTGCTGCGACCGCAACGCAGCGGCCAGATTGCTTATGCCTGGCGTGACAGCCGCCACCAGTCTGCAGCCGCCAGCGGCGACCGGGCCTTGCAATGGTGGTTAACGCAGCTAAACCACCCGAAAACCCGTCAAGCCTTATTGGGGCAAGCGAGCTGAACAACCCGGCTCACAACAGTGTAGAGTCAGACCATGAAAACAATCGCAGTCATCGGTGCCGGCATGGCTGGTATCACCGCCGCCCGCACCCTGGTTCAGGCCGGTCACCGTGTCAGCGTGTTCGAGAAAAGCCACGGCGCAGGCGGGCGCATGTCCACCCGCTCCAGCGCTTACGGCAGCTTTGACCACGGGGCGCAATACTTCACCATCCGTGACCCGCGCTTCAAGCAAGCCATCACAGAAGTCCCCGGCACCCGCGACATCTGTCGACCCTGGAGCGCCAACGCCGTGCGGGTACTCGATCCGTTGGGCCGTGTGATTGAAGCGCCCTTGCCTTTGCGGGAGCCTCATTTTGTAGCCACCCCCGGCATGAACGCGCTGATCCGGCATTGGGCTCAGCCGCTGCAAGCAGCCGGCAATTTGCATGTGCAAGCGCAGGTTCAGTTTTTGAAAAGACAAACAGGTAAACGTGGTCAATGGGAACTGGCGTGCAGCGATGGCAGCACCCACGGCGGCTTTGACAGCGTGGTGCTGGCCATGCCGCATGTACAAGCCGACCACCTGCTGCGCCAGTCCGGCGGGCCAGCAGCAGGATTCAGCGGACTGCCCGCCATGGCGCAAGTGCAAGTGGCTCCGTGCTGGACCTTGATGCTGGCTTTCCCTTTGGCCAGCCAACCGGGTCTGAGCCATTTGGGCCCGCAATGGAATGCCGCACGCAGCACGCACCACCGCGTAGCTTGGGTTTGCAGAGAATCTTCTAAACCCGGTCGCAGCTCCACCGAAAGATGGACAGTGCAAGCCAGCGCAGAGTGGTCTGAAGAGCACGTCAACGATGACGGTGAACGGGTGGCGGCTAAATTATTGAAAGCGTTTGCCGAGTTGACCGGTATTCGCGCGGAACCGGGGTTTGTTCAAACACATTTATGGCGCTACGCCAAAACACGCCAGCCGCTGGGAATGACACATGTGTGGGATGCGTCATTGCAACTGGGTGTCTGCGGTGACTGGTTGCTCGGTCACCGGGTGGAAGACGCGTTTGTCAGCGGGCTCAGCCTTGCACTGAACCTGGCTGACAAGGCCTGAGCAATTTCAGCGGCGGGGTTTGTTGAACCAATTAGCCAGCATGAAAAGCAGAACGACGATCCAACCGATAAATAAGATTGTTTGAACTTTCATGGTGTTATCTCCTTGTGTTGATGGGTGATTTTGACTTGGCGAGGGACTAAGACTTGGTTTTCACCAAGGGATTCATGATGAGAACCGTCAGCAGCAGTAACACCACTTCCAGACTATACACAGTGGAATACGCCATGGCTGAATGGGTGAATTGGGCGACAGCGTCGCGTATGCCTCCGCCTAATGCCATGGCCAGTCCGGCGGTTGAGGCCTGAACCGCGCCCCAAGCCCCCAGCGCCAGCCCGGACTGCCCTTCAGGTGCGCTGTTCATGGTGGCGGTAAGCGTGCCGTGACCGAATAAGCCGGCACCAAATCCAATCAAGACCACACCGAGTGTGAACAATGGCGCAGAAGCCTGCGGAGCGGACAGAATCACCAGAATGAAAGCGGGAATACCGACCATGGCTCCCCGGCTGGCCATTTTGAACGGGTCGCCGCCGCGCCCCAGTATGTACGAAGCCCAGGCAAAACCGATCAAGCCGCCCACCGCCAAAATGGCGGTCAGGTAAGTGGTTTGCGCCACCGTCAAGCCGAGTATTTCGCCGCCGAACGGCTCTAACAAAATATCTTCCATGCTGAACGCCATGGTGCCCAGACCAATGGCCAGCAGTCGGCGCATGGCGTTTTCGCCGTGACAAAACAATTTGAAAGAGGCGAGGAAATCCGGGTCTTCCTGGTAGCTGCCGGGCAAGCGGTCACGCGAGCGGCCTTCTTGTTTCCACAGCGCAATCACATTCAGACAAATGGTGATGATGGCCGCACTTTGCACCGTGCGTATCAAGGCACCTGGCGAGAAATCTTCCAGCACATAACCAAACACCAGGGAACTGAGAATAATGCCCAGCAGCAACATGACATACATCAGACCGACCACCTTGGGGCGGTCTTGCGGCGGGGCCAAATCGGTGGCCAGTGCCAAGCCCACGGTTTGGGTGGTGTGAAGACCGGCACCTACCAGCAAAAATGCCAGCCCGGCACCTAAGTCGCCCACCCATGCAGGTGCATGCGATGCCTGCCCCAACCCACCCAGCACCAACAGCGCAAACGGCATGATGGCAAAGCCGCCGAATTGCAGCATGGTTCCCATCCAGATGTAAGGCACGCGCCGCCAACCCAATTGCGAGCGATGGTGGTCTGAGCGAAAGCCGATGAGCGCACGAAATGGCGCGAACAACAAGGGCAAGGACACCATGAACGCGACCAAAGCCGCAGGTACATGCAGCTCCACAATCATCACGCGGTTCAAGGTGCCGATCAGCAAGGCCAAGGCCATGCCGACAGAAATTTGAAAAAGAGAAAGCCGCAGCAATCTGCTTAAAGGCAATTCCTCGGAGGCGGCATCTGCGAAGGGCAGATATTTCGCTCCAATTCTGAACCAGCTTTTAGACGGTTTGGCGACGGAGGTGTTCATTTGAAAAATGGACCGGAATCGGATAAATCCCGGCCCATTAAAAAAGAAATTTTTGTGCTTAGGCAGTAGGCGTTTTGACAGTCTGGACGACTGCTGCGCTTGCTGCACTTCCGTTCAAAAATTTCTTGACCCATGTGGTGTTCAGGGTCAATGCCAGGTGAACCGAAAACGATCCAATGGCAACTGCTGCGAGGAAGATGGGAATGCCGACAGAAGGTTTGACCACTGTCCAGATTTTTCCGTAGATCATGTGGTGCTCCTTTTATTTCAGCCAAGGGGAATAAATGTACGCCAGCAAATGTGCCAACGCTGCAATCATTCCAAAGATTTGAGTCCCTTGGATGAGGTGCCGATGAATTTCTTCTGACTCGGCTTCTGTCAGGCCTGTTGGCCCTACTTTATCTGACATGGTGTTATCTCCTTGAAAGATCTCACGTCCGTGCAAAACCCGCACGAGGGTTATTTATGGCCCCCATGGCCACAAATTCTTAAAAACCATTTGGTTTTCACGTGATTTTATGTTGACACACTAATCTGTCAACATATATTTACACCTAATGGCTGCCAGCTTGGGTTACAGTGCGAACTTATCGCAACCCATTGAATTCATTGGATTTTTGATTTGAAACCCAGCTTCAGCCGCTACCGGGGCCGGTTTGCGCCCTCGCCTACCGGGCCTCTGCATGCCGGTTCGCTGGTGGCCGCGCTGGCCAGTTGGCTGGATGCCCGGGCGCATCAGGGCACCTGGCTGGTGCGCATGGAGGACGTGGACACGCCGCGTTGCTCGCGCGCGGCGGCGCAAAACATACTCGCGCAACTCTCGGCCTGCGGATTGCTCAGCGATGAGCCGGTGCTGTGGCAGTCTTCACGCGAGTCGGCCTACGCGTCGGCAGTGCAATCGCTGTTGAACACCAACGCGGCGTATGCCTGCCGATGTTCCCGATCAGACATTGCCCGCTACTGGGCCGCCAGCGGCACCACCCTCGGTCGGCACCAGGACACGGTGTACCCGGGCACTTGCAGACATCTGCATTTGCAGTTTCAACCCGGCTTGGCGCTGCGTTTCAAGGTGGGACAAACAGTGGTGCATTGGCAAGACCGGCGACTCGGTGCACAGCAACAACACGTGGGAGCCAGCGTTGGCGACTTTGTGCTCAAGCGCAGCGACGGCTTGTGGGCTTACCAACTGGCGGTGGTGGTGGATGACGCAGCCCAGGGCATCACCCATGTGGTGCGCGGCGAGGATTTGGCCGACAACACACCGCGACAAATACTGTTGCAACAAGCACTTGGTCTGCCCTCATATATATATATGCACACGCCGCTGGTGCTGGGAGAAAACGCAGAAAAACTGTCCAAGCAAAACGGGGCGCAAAGCCTGGACACCCGCACGCCTGAACTGACTTTGCAAGCGTTGAATGCTGCCGCACGGGTGTTGGATTTGCCTGCGGCACAGGCTGACGACTGCGCCTCAGCGCTGGCTTTCTGGGTGAATGCATGGCGGGAGCGCTGGCCACAGGCACAATCAGCACAACCTTTGAACAGCACGCCATGAACAGCCAAGCACCCGCGCACATCACCCACCCGAAAACCATCAAAAGCTTTGTCACCCGCGCAGGCCGGACCACCAGTGGGCAGGCCAAGGCGTTGGCAGAGTTGGGCCCGCGTTTTGTGCTGCCATTTGATCGCTCAATCTTTAACGCTGAAGCCGCTTTCGGACGCGTCGCGCCCTTGATTCTGGAGATTGGTTTTGGCATGGGTGACGCGACTGCGCACATCGCCCAGGTGCGCCCGGCTGACGATTTTTTATGCTGCGAGGTGCACGAACCTGGCGTGGGTGCATTGCTCAAGCGCATGGGCGAAATGGGGCTGAACAATATCCGTATCCTGCAACATGACGCAGTGGAAGTGTTGGAGCACATGCTGGCCCCGGGCAGTCTGGATGGCGTACATATTTTTTTTCCTGACCCGTGGCACAAACTGCGGCACAACAAGCGCCGCCTGATTCAAACACCGTTTGTCAGCGAACTGGTGAAACGGCTCAAGCCCGGCGGCTATATCCATTGCGCCACCGACTGGCAGCCTTACGCTGAACATATTTTGAAAGTCATGCAAGACGAACCCAGACTGGTGAATGCCAGCACACGCGCTGACGGCTACAGCGAGCAACCTGCTTACCGCCCCTTGACCAAGTTTGAAAACCGGGGTTTGAAACTCGGCCACGGTGTCTGGGATTTGGTGTTCAAGCGGGCCTGATTCCGCTTGCTCCGATTCCATTTTTTCGGCTCGCTAACAACGCTTATTTTGAATTGACCATTGAGATGCACAAGCCTTTGCCCCTGCGCGATGGTGTCGGCGCGTCGCGTGTGGTGTTGCCGCAAGGCCAATGGCCTAGCGTGTTGGCTTTTTTATGTGAACGCTTTCCCTCTGTGAATCCACAGCAATGGCTGGCGCGATGTGACGCCGGGTTGGTGCTGCACCCGAACGGTCAGGCGGTGACACCGCAGACGGCTTACCAAGCGCATTCGACCGTGTTTTATTACCGCGATGTGCCGCAAGAAGCCAAGTTGCCCGAAGCGGCCCGCGTGCTGTTTGAAGACGAACTGGTGTTAGTGGCCGACAAACCGCATTTCATGCCAGTCACCCCCGGGGGCAACTATTTGCAAAGCTGTTTGCTGGTGCAACTCAAACGTTTGACTGGCTTGGAGTCGCTGACCCCGATTCACCGCATAGACCGCGAAACCGCCGGGCTGGTGGTGTTTTGCAAACGCGCCCAAGACCGCAACGCATATCACGCCCTGTTTCGCGAACATCAGGTACGCAAGTGGTACCAGGCTGTAGCGGCTTTCCATCCGGAACTGCATTTACCGCTGGTGCACCGCAGCCGACTGGCAGAGGCGGATACATTTTTTCTGTCCCAAGAAGTACCCGGTGAGCCCAACAGCGAAACACGTGTCTCGCTGTTAAAACGGGTAGGAGATTTGGCTTTGTACCAACTGCAACCTGTGACCGGCCACCGCCACCAACTGCGCATACACATGGTGAGTTTGGGCTTGCCATTGCTGGGCGATCAGCTTTACCCGCAACTGCTGCGCGGCCCGCATGAGCCCGACGATTTCAGCCAATGCCTGCAACTGCTGGCACAGCGCATTGCATTCACAGACCCAGTCAGCGGCGAAGAACGCGACTGGCAGAGTCAGCGTTCATTGCAAATTACAAGCGATCGTTAACCCAGGCCTGCACGCTGGCCAGTGCTTTGTCCAAGCCAGCGGGCTGGGTGCCGCCGGCCATGGCCATGTCAGGCTTGCCGCCACCCTTGCCGCCGACTTGCTGGGCAACAAAATTCACCAATTCACCGGCCTTCACTTTGGTCAGCGTGTCGGTAGTCACACCGGCAGCGAGTTGCACCTTGTCGCCGTCCACACTGGCCAACACCACCACGGCGGTTTTGAGTTTGTTTTTCAACTGATCCAGCGTGTCGCGCAAAGCCTTGGCATCCGCGCCGGGCAACAAAGCCGCCAGCAACTTCACGCCTTTGACATCCACCGCT
>CANNRV010000077.1 GCA_947508145.1 Comamonadaceae bacterium | reverse complement strand
TCTTTGAGCGACTTGTCGGCAATGGCCGCAAGCTGTGTGTCGCTGTGTTGTTGCAAACGCTGCCACACCAAAACCATGTAAGCGCTGAACAAAAAATTGCGTGCCACGGTGACGGCGTAGTCACGCTCTGCGCGTGCAGAAGGTGCCAGAGCCGTGGTGTGGGGCAACTCCAGCAAAGTTAAATTGAGAAAGTCTTGCTGATCGCGGAAATAAGCCAGCGTGTCCTCGTTGCTGCCGTCTTGGCGCAAATGCGCCACATGTTGGTAAAGCAATCTGGCCTGCCCAATCAGGTCCAAGGAGTTATTGGCCATGGCCAAGTCTTCTTCCAGTATCGGCCCGTGACCGCACCATTCTGCATTGCGCTGCCCCAAGATCAAGGCGTTATCTGCCAGATGCAGCACGAATGTGGCATGCGTGTTCACATGTGCCCCACTTCATCAGGGATCACAAAAAATGTGGGGTGGCGATACACCTTGTCTTTGGCGGGTTCAAACAAGGTGTCCTTGTCACCGGGGTCACTGGCCGTGATGGCGGCGGAGGGAATCACCCAAATGCTGACACCTTCCTGTCGCCGTGTGTAGACATCGCGAGCCATGTGCAAAGCCTGCTTGGCATCTGCCGCATGCAGACTACCGCAGTGTTTGTGTTCAGTGCCTTGCTTGCTGCGAATGAACACTTCCCACAAAGGCCATTCTTGTTGAGGAGAAGTGCTTGGACTCATGCGGCCTCCGCTTGCTGACGCGATTGCTGTTTGCGTGCGTAAGCCATGGCGGCATCCCGCACCCATTGGCCGTCTTCGTGTGCTTTGACGCGGGTGGCCAGCCGTTCTTTGTTGCAAGGGCCGTTGCCGTTCACCGTGGCCCAGAACTCGTCCCAGTCAATCTGCCCGTAATCATGGTGACCGCGTGCTTCATTCCATATCAAATCCGGGTCAGGCAATGTGACACCCAGCACCTTGGCTTGGGGCACAGTGGCATCGACAAATTTTTGACGCAAATCGTCATTGCTCACGCGCTTGATGCCCCAGCGCATACCTTGTGTGCTGTTGGTGCTGTCCGCGTCCGGTGGCCCAAACATGGCCAGGCATTTCCACCACCAGCGGTTCACCGCATCCTGCACCATGGATTGTTGTTCGGCATTGCCTTGCATCATCACCATCAAAGATTCAAAACCTTGACGCTGGTGAAACGACTCTTCTTTGCAAATACGCACCATGGCGCGGGCATACGGGCCGTAACTGCAACGGCACAAAGGAATTTGGTTCATGATGGCTGCACCATCCACCAGCCAACCGATGACACCGACATCCGCCCAAGTGAGCGTGGGGTAATTGAAGATAGAGCTGTATTTGGCGCGGCCTGTGTGCAGCGCATCCAGCAACTGGTCGCGGCTGGTGCCTAAGGTTTCGGCCGCGCTGTACAAATACAAGCCATGTCCACCTTCGTCTTGCACCTTGGCAATCAAAATGGCTTTGCGCTTTAAGCTGGGTGCACGGCTGATCCAGTTTCCTTCGGGCAGCATGCCAACGATTTCGCTGTGCGCATGCTGGCTGATTTGCCGCACCAAGGTTTTGCGGTAGGCCTCGGGCATCCAATCTTTGGGTTCGATTTTGCCGTCGGCATCAATCACTGCATCAAAGCGCGACTGGGCTGCGTTTAAAACTTCTTGGTCATGGGCTGACAGCACGGATTTGAATTCGCGTGTGTCGGCAGCCTGCCCGTCAGGCACATTGAAAGACTGTGTGTACATGCTGTCACCCGAGTGAATAAGCGCAAATCATAACTGATACACAAATATATGAAAACTCATGTTTGTTTGTATCATTTCATGCGAACATCTTGTCAATGCTTCACACTGCGCCACCCCGTTCCAAGCCATGACCAAGTTGACTGAAAAAAGACTGGATAAGTTTCGCCGCCAAGACCGGATGCAAGCGGGCTCGCTCATCATTTCGCTGTTTGGCGATGCGATTTACCCGCGCGGCGGCGCCATTTGGCTGGGTTGCCTGATTCAACTGTTAGAACCTTTGGGGGTGAATGAAAGACTGGTGAGAACCGCGATATACCGCTTGGTCAAAGAGGATTGGCTGATCACCCAAAGCCACGGCAGACGAACCGATTACGCGCTGAGCCCGAATGGCATACAACGAATAGAAGAAGCATCCAAAGCGATTTACGCAGCGCAATCACCGCCGTGGGACCAGCAGTGGCGTTTACTGATGTTGGATTCACTCATCTCGCACAAAGACAAAGAACGCATACGCAAAGCGCTGATCTGGCAAGGCTTTGGTCAATGGCAACACCAGGTGTTTGTGCATCCCGGTGCGGACTTGCCAATGGCCATGACTTTGCTTGAACGTGAAGGCCTGGGACATTTGCAACAACATATCTGGCCGCTGAGCGCGCAGACGCTGCCACACAGCCCGGGCCTCTCAAACAAAGAAGTCGCAGCCAACGCATGGGACCTGGGGCAACTGGCAACGAGTTACAGACAGTTTGTCAAAACATACCAAGGCCTGATAGATGAATGGCCAGAAGCACCTGCGCAACGCAAACATGTTCAAAATGGAAATGCTTTTTTATTACGGCTGTTATTGATTCACGATTACCGACGCTTGTTATTGCGAGACCCTGGCTTACCCTTATCTTTGCTGCCAGATGCATGGCCGGGTCAAGCCGCCCGCGCTATTTGCACAGAGCTCTATCAGCGATTGTCTGTCCCCAGTGAGACATACCTGGGTGAATATGTGCAACTCGCCGACGGCCGATTGACGATCTGCCAAAGTTTGTTTGAAAATCGATTTCGAATGTGTTGATAATCAATGCATCAAAGAATCCTTTCACCGACAAGTCGCCAAGACAACTTGTTGAAATAAAAGAAAGCTAGCGATGTCGTTCAATGTTGTCGGTCTGGCGCTCAAGCGTCCTTATACGTTTGTGGTGATGGCTCTGTTGTTACTGATACTGGGACCACTGGCCGCTTTACGAACACCTACCGACATCTTTCCTGAAATCCGCATCCCCGTCATTGCGGTTGCTTGGGCTTATACCGGTTTGCCCCCAGACCAAATGGCCGGGCGCATGAGCACCTTGTTTCAACGCGTGCTCACCACCACTGTCAATGACATCGAGCACATTGAAGCCAACTCATACGCCGGTGTCGGCATTGTCAAAATCTTTTTCCACCCCGGTGTGAATATTGCCGTTGCCAACGCACAGGTGACCGCGATTTCTCAAACCATCATCCGGCAAATGCCCCCGGGCACCTTGCCGCCGCTGATCGTCAACTACAACGCCTCCACGGTCCCCATTCTTCAATTGGCACTGGCGGGTAAAGGTTTGTCTGAACAAAACCTGGCCGACTTGGGCCTGGTGAACGTTCGTACCCCCTTGGTCACTGTCGCCGGTGCGGCGATTCCATTTCCGTATGGGGGCAAATCCCGTTTGGTGCAAGTCGACCTGAAACTTCAACAGCTGCAAGCCTTGGGTCTGAGTGCACAGGATGTGGCCAATGCGCTTGCCACGCAAAACATCATCATCCCGGTAGGCACACAAAAGATTGACAGTCTGGAATACAGCATCAACTTGAACAATGCGTCAACGGCCATCAAAGACTTGGCTGACCTGCCGGTCAAATCCGTCAAAGGCGCGATGATTTACATCCGCGATGTCGCTGATGTGCATGACGGCAATTCACCCCAAACCAATATTGTTCACGTCAACGGCAACCGCTCGGTACTGATGTCGGTGTTGAAAAATGGTGCCACTTCCACGCTGGCCATTGTGGACGGCGTTTACGACAAGCTGGAAAGCATCAAATCCTCGCTGCCGCCTAACCTGACGGTGCAACCGATCAACGACCAATCCTTGTTTGTGCGGGCTGCCATCAAAGGCGTTGTTTTTGAGGCCGCTATTGCGGCGGCCTTGACCAGCTTGTTGATATTTTTGTTTTTAGGCAGTTGGCGTTCCACTTTGATTGTGGCGGTGTCCATCCCCTTGTCCATCTTGGGTGCGATTGTGGGTCTGGCGGCATTGGGCGAAACACTCAACATCATGACCCTGGGCGGCTTGGCGCTGGCCGTGGGTATCTTGGTGGACGATGCCACCGTCACCATCGAAAGCATCAACTGGCACCTGGAACAAGGCAAGCAGGTAGAAACAGCCATTCTGGACGGGGCGGCTCAAATCGTCACCCCGGCGTTTGTCTCCATGCTGTGTATTTGTATTGTGTTCGTGCCCATGTTTTTTCTGGAAGGCGTGTCGCGCTTTTTGTTTGTGCCGCTGGCACTGGCGGTGATGTTGGCGATGGTGCTGTCATTCTTCCTGTCGCGCACGCTGGTACCCACCTTGGCCAATTACCTGCTCAAGCCGCATGCACCACACACCGATATGCACGGCAACAAATACAGCTTGCCGCGCACACGCAATCCCATACTGATATTGCAACGCAGTTTTGAGTCTGGGTTTGAAAGTGTCAGAGCCAATTACAAACAGTTTTTGGAATTAAGCCTGCACAACCGCTGGCCCGTGGTTATCTTGTTCATGGGCTTTGTGTCGGCCAGTTTTGCTTTGGTGCCTTATCTAGGTAGCAATTTTTTCCCTGATGTCGATGGCGGCCAGATACTGATTCACGCCAGGGTTCCAGTGGGCACACGTGTTGAAGAAACCGCTGCCCGCTTTGCTGCCATCGAAAAATCTATACAAAAGGTCATACCTTCAGAAGAAGTGGTGACTTTGGTAGACAACATTGGTTTGCCGCCGAGTTGGATCAACACCATTTACAACAACACCGGTGTGATCGGCACCATGGACGGTGACATACAAATTGCATTGCGAAAAGACCACTTGCCCACCGCCGACTATGTGCGTGAATTGCGCAAGACCTTGCCCAAGGCATTTCCTGACACCACTTTCTCCTTCCCACCGGCTGACATCGTCAGTCAGATTTTGAATTTCGGTGCGCCCGCCCCGATCGATATCCAAATTCGCGGCGCCAACCTCAGCGGCAATTTTGAATACGCCAATAAACTGCTCAAACGCATACGCACCATTCCGGGCATAGCCGATGCGCGTATGCAGCAGTCCCCCCGAAGTCCGGTGTTAGAAGTCAATATGGACCGGACCCAAGCGCAAGACCTGGGCATCACACCCAGAGATGTGACCAACAACCTGGTGGTGAATCTGGCCGGCAGCAGCCAAGTGGCACCCACGTATTGGCTGAACCCTGCCAACGGCATTTCCTATCCCATCGTCATGCAAACGCCTCAGTACAACATGTCTACTTTGGAGAACCTGGCCAACCTGCCTATCAATACGGACACGGGTAACAGCCAACAAGTGTTGGGCTCGGTTGCCACGTTCAACCGCACCGTGAAAAACGATTTGGTCACCCAATACGATGTGCAGCCCATGGTTCAACTGCATGCCACCACGCAAGATACCGATCTAGCGAGCGTGGCCAAAGAAGTCAGACGCATGATTGCTGAAACCGAAGCTGAATTGCCCAAGGGCACCAAAGTGGTTTTGCTGGGCCAAGTGCGCACCATGGAAAAAGCGTTTTCCGGTTTGCTCTGGGGACTGTTGGGCGCGATTGTGCTGATTTACTTTTTGATCGTCGTTAACTTCCAGTCTTGGCGTGACCCGTTTGTCATCATCAGCGCTTTGCCCGCCGCCTTGGCTGGCATTGTGTGGATGCTGTTCATCACGCGCACCACCCTGTCTGTGCCTGCGCTGACCGGTGCCATCATGTGCATGGGTGTGGCCACTGCCAACAGCGTGCTGGTCATCAGTTTTGCCCGCGAACGACTGGACCAATTGGGCGACCCGATAGCCGCCGCACTGGATGCAGGCTTTGTCCGGTTCAGACCCGTGTTGATGACCGCGCTGGCCATGATCATCGGCATGATTCCCATGTCCTTGGGGCTGGGTGAAGGCGGTGAACAAAATGCGCCCTTGGGCCGCGCAGTGATTGGTGGTTTGTTGCTGGCTACTTTTGCTACTTTGGTATTGGTGCCACTGTTATTCAGTTTGGTACACAACCGCCACCGCCCAAATACATTTGGAACGCTTTCCTCAGGAGTCAAACATGTTTAATCAATCACGCCCAGCTTTATCACGTGGCGTTCTATGGACCTTGTTCGTGGTCGCGACCCTGGTGGCCGGAGGACTGGTTTGGAATGGTTTGCATGCCCGCGCCAAAGATGCCGAACAACTCAAAGCCAATACCGACAAGCAAGCGGTGGTCACCGTCAGCGTGATGACCCCGATTCAAAACAAAGACAACGGCGGCTTGACACTGCCCGGTCGTATTGAAGCTTTTGCCAAAGCGCCTATGTATGCGCGCATCAGCGGGTATTTGAAAAGCTGGAAAGCGGACATCGGCACACCGGTCAAAGCCGGTCAAGTGCTGGCCGAGATCGACACGCCTGATTTAGACCAACAAATACTGCAAGCCAAAGCAGAGCTGGCCAGCACACAAGCCAACGCGGCTTTGTCTGAAAACACCGCCAAGCGTTGGAAGTCGCTGGAATCGGCCAACTTTGTATCAGGCCAGGCTGTGGAAGAAAAAGTCGGCGACCACAACGTCAAGCTGGCCGTGGTCAGTGCTTCACAGGCCAATGTCAATCGCTTGCAAGCCATGAAAAATTATTCCCGCATCGTGGCCCCGTTTGATGGAGTGGTGACCGCTCGCAATACAGACATCGGTGCATTGATCAATGTCGGCGGCGCACCAGGCACTGAGTTGTTTGTGGTGTCCGACATCAAACGCCTGCGTCTGTATGTCAACATCCCGCAAAGCTATGTGGCCTCGATACGCAAAGGCACAACTGCCAAATTCATATTGCCCGAATACCCGGGCAAGACATTCACTGCGGTGGTTCAAACCATGTCGCAGGCCATCAACAGCAACTCCGGCAGCATGCTGGTGCAGTTGTCTGCTGAAAATTCACACGGTGATTTACTGCCAGGCGGATTCGCCACGGTCAGCTTTGAAATCCCGGCCGCTTCCGACAGACTCAGCGTGCCGCCTAGTGCATTGGTATTCACCAAGACCGGTGTGCAAGTGGCCACCGTGGGTGCAGACAACAAAGTGGCTCTGAAACAAGTGGTGATTGCCAGAGACTATGGCAGTCGCATTGAGTTGCTGTCCGGTATCGCAGAGACAGACAGAGTGATTGAGAATCCACCCGATGGAGTCATGCAAGGTGACTTGGTTCAAGTGGCAACAGTTGAAGCAAAACATTAAGTTTGCAAACAAAGTGCTTTTGATGTGTTGATGAATAGCGTTGTGTGTCGTTGATTGACACTGTCTTGAAAAAATGAAATTTAGTAAATTAATCATTTCTTGACTCAATATGACAAAACGTTAATAATTCATCAACCTTTTGCCACGCTTGATGACACACCTTAGTTTTTTTACGGTGCATGACAACCGACACAACGCTTCCTCGATGGAGAGTCAACGTGTTATTTGATCATTGCGCTGAATGCCAACGATGCTGCCATGTCGAAGCTGGATATCCACCTTTGGACATTACCCTGACTGCTACTGAGCAAAAAAAGTTGGGCTCTGTTTGCATAGAAACCCGTTGCACCCATTTAGGACCTCAAGGCTGCACCATGGGTGTAGACAAACCCTTCGGTTGCACGCTCTACCCTCTCAGCTACAACCCTAAAAACAAAAGTTTTTATTTCGACACCGACTGTCCGTTGATGGACGCGTACATGCATGAATTAAAAGATGCCAACAGTGATGCATCGCTTCACTTAAACACCATGCACAACAGCATCAAACGACTTGAAAAAGCGGACCCCCAATTTCTGCAAAGAAACCACGAAATTGATGTCGGCTACTTTGAATTAAAAAAAATTCCTGCGTTACATTCCACCACTCGACAAAACAAAAAAAAATCACCTCTTTAAAGGCAACAACATGAATGGCATGCTTTACCAATTCAAACCTGCGCAAACGTTTTCCGCCACCACCAAGGTGCATGAAGTCGACTACCAAAGTTGGACACAAGAAAATTTGCTGGTTGAAAGTGAGCATAATGACATCCTGTACTACACCACCCGTTGGGACGCACTCTGCCCTTACATCAATGTGACCCAGGAGATGTTGGACTTTGCACCGCGCCCCTTCGTGGTCTACGCCTTACCACCAGACAGCCCTTACGGTGTGCCCATCAATGACAAATACGGCTTGGTCAACACCATGGACGAAGCATTCTGGGCAGAGCCGCGCCGCGAGCGCAAATTCCGCGAGTACGACAAGCAATACAAGAATTTTGTTTACACCGAGGAAGTCGTTCCCGGTTCGCAACTGACGGTTGAAGACATGTTTGAGATGGGCGGCGAGCACTTCGCCAACTATTACATCGATGACCGGGAAGTTGAAGGCTTTGTCGACTATGTGCGCAATCTGGACGTGCTGATTCTCAGAGTGCACAGCCCGGAAGGCGAATTGGTGTTGACCGATGTGTCTATTGTGCTGCCCAAATACAACCAGTTGTACGGCAGTTTCTGTCAATGGAACCGCGACTACAAAAACCGCTCACCCGGCATTTACGCCTGTTTGCAGGCCTGCCGTTGGGCACAGAAAAACGGTTTGCGTTATTACAACCTGGGCCCGGTTGACGACTACGGCTACAAGGCTTTGTTTGTGACTGACTTCGAGCCGATTTACGCACTGGCTTTGATTGAACCTGACCATCCTCTGGCCACAGACCCAACTTCACCGCTAATTACCGACTTCAAACCCCACGAGCTGAACCAGATTTACCGCCATGCACCGGTGATTCAAGAACCTGCGCTTGCACAGCACAGTGCGCTGGCCATGGCGGGTTAATCAGAAGTAGTGCTTTTCACCAAAGCTGATGTCGTAATCGATAAACAGCTCTTCGCCTTCTTTGACATGGCTCAGGCTGATCAAGCTGCC
>CANNRV010000076.1 GCA_947508145.1 Comamonadaceae bacterium | reverse complement strand
GCAAGCTGCCATAGCGTTGGCCCAAAGGGCCGTAAATCAATTGCATGACACCGTAGGCGATGGAGAAAGCCGCGATCACATGCGAGGCTTGGCCTTGCGACACAGCAAAGTCGGTGGACCATTGCAGCAGCATCGGGTCGCACATGCGCATGGAAGCCATGCTGGCAAAGGCCACCAGTCCCAGCAAACGGATATCGCGTGAGGTCATGCCCATGTTTTGTTGTTGCTTTGGTCAGCGCTGCTTGTCATGCCGGTGTTCATGTACAGCGTATATGTCCTGTCTGTTTGCGCACATACTTAATCTGTGGACGGGGTACTATGCTGAGTGTCGGTGGCAGGGTGATCAATGTTCGCATCTAAGGAGGGGCGACACATTTTTTCACCGTCCCATTGTTGGCCGCACCAGCACAGGCCTTGGAGGTCAATGATGCAGGTACCGGTTCCACAGCAGCGTTCGTCTTCTAACATGACAGTATCAAGAGTTGGAGAAAGATTCAATGAACCTTACCATCGATAGGCTGAACAAAGTGTTCAGGGGATTTATTTTTTTGACAGTCACTTTGTCGTCAGGATTTGCATTGGCCGCCACTGAAGAACCCAAATACACCGTATTGCTTAAAGAAGACGCGTTTGAATTACGCCAATATGCTGCACTCATCGTGGCAGAAACGGTGGTCAATGGCGACATGGACTCGGCTTCCAGCCAAGGCTTCAGAACCATTGCAGACTTTATTTTCGGCAACAACAAAGCCCCGGGCCAAAACACCTCGGCCAAGATCGCCATGACAGCACCCGTGACTGTGCAACCGCGCACAGACGACAGTTCATTGCGTGAAGCCCACGACTGGCGCATACAGTTTGTCATGCCGTCCGAATACAAGCTGGCCAGCTTGCCCAAGCCCAATAACCAAGCCGTGCAATTGCGCGAATTGCCAGCGCAACGTTTTGCCGTGCTGCGCTATTCAGGCTTGAACACCGAGTCCAAGGTGGAGAACAAAACCGTCGAATTGATGGCCTGGGTGAAAACAAAAAACTGGCAAACCATTGGCAGCCCGCAGCTCTCACGCTATGACCCGCCGTGGACATTGCCGATGTGGCGCAGAAATGAAATACGGGTGGAAGTGACCGGGCCTTGACGAAGGTGAAATGAATTCAGCCGGATGAACACTGTTCATCCTCAGAGGCTGTGTTCATTCGGACAATATCTGCCACGGCTCGCACAAACCAGCGCGTAACAACATGCGCTCAGCACTGTCATTCCAAACATCCATTTTGACGATCAAACCGTTTCGCACCACATAGCGGTCGACATAGCGGTTGCCTTCAAACGGTGTGCCATCCAGCCATTCGCCATACAGCGTGCCAATGTTGTAAACAATGGCTTCGTCATCACTGCCGCCAGCCACCAAATCGGTTTGCTCGAATTTTTTCTTCACCCATTTGTAGCGGCTGGCGTTGAACGCGCTGCATTCTGTCGGGTCGCGCATTTCGCGTGCGCCTGTGAAACGTATGCGCAATTGCGGAGACACAAACGCGCGTGCGGCCACCGGGTCGGGAATCATGATGATGCGCAAAAATTCTTCAACGATCTCTTTGGGGTTCATGGTGTTGCATTCTTGTTGAGCGTGATGCCGAGTTCGTCCAGTATGCGCTGCGTGTGTTCACCCACTGAAGGAATCGCGCCCATGGTGTAGTTGAATGCGTCGCTTTGTCCGGGTGGCAGCAGTGCAGGCAGTTTGCCGTGAGCTGTGTCAATCTCCACCCAGCGTTGGCGTGACTTCAATTGCGGATGCGCCCACACATCGGCCATGTTGTTCATGCGGGCGTTGGCAATTTGCGCCTGGTCTAAGCGCTCAATCACTTGGGCGGCGGTCAAAGCTGCAAATTCTGTGAGGATGATGGGTTCCAGGGTTTGTTTGTTTTCGTGACGCAAGCTGTTGCTGTTGAAACGCGGGTCGGTGGCCAAGGCAATGTTTCGCATCACCACCTCGCAAAACTGCACCCATTCGCGTTCGTTTTGAAGGCCCAGCATGACGCTGTTGCCGTCGCCCGCCAAGAACGGGCCATAGGGGTAAATGGTGGCATGCGACGCACCGTTGCGTGTGGGTGGTGGCGCGTTGTCGGTGGCGTAGTACATGGGAAAGCCCATCCACTCGGTCAATGCTTCCAGCATGGACACATCGATGTGTGCGCCTTCACCGGTTTTGTCGCGGTGAAGCAGGGCGGCCAAGATGCTGGTGTAAGCGTACATGCCTGCTGCTATGTCGGCGATGGAGTTTCCGCTTTTGCTCGGTTGCTCCGGTGTACCGGTGATGGACAAATAACCGGCTTCACTTTGTATCAACAGGTCGTAGGCTTTTTTGTCGCGGTACGGGCCATCCAAACCATAACCCGAGATATCGCAAACGATCAGGCGAGGGTGTATGGCACGCAAGGTGGCCGCGTCCAAGCCCATGCGTGCAGTGGCACCGGGGGCCAAGTTTTGCACCAGCACATCGGCTTTGTGCAGCAGTTGTTTCAAGGTGGCCAAATGCTCGGGGTTTTTCAAATCCAGCGCCAGACTTTCTTTGGAGCGATTCACCCACACAAAATGCGATGAGGCACCGCGTGCGCGTTTGTCATAGCCGCGTGCGAAATCGCCGTCGCCGGGGCGTTCTACCTTGATGACGCGTGCACCCAAATCTGCCAGTTGGCGGGTGCAATACGGCGCGGCGATGGCGTGTTCCAAAGACACCACGGTGATGTGGTCCAGCGGTTGAGAAGTGGTCTTAGACATCAGTATGACTTGGGTAAACCTAAAACATGTTCTGCCACATAGGCATAAATCAAATTGGTAGACACCGGTGCTACTTGGTAGAGCCGGGTTTCACGAAATTTTCGCTCCACATCGTATTCGCTGGCAAAGCCAAAACCGCCGTGTGTTTGCAAGCACATATTCGCAGCTTCCCAGGAAGCTTTGGCCGCCAGGTATTTCGCCATGTTCGCTTGTGCACCGCAGGGCAGGTGTGCGTCAAACCGGCGGCAGGCTTCATAGCGCATCAGATTGGCAGCTTCGGTTTCCATGTAACTGTCGGCCATGGGAAATTGAATGCCTTGATTTTGACCTATCGGTCTGCCAAACACTTCGCGCGTGTTGGCGTAGTCGCGTGCTTTTTGAATGAACCAGTAAGCGTCGCCTATGCATTCAGCAGCGATGAGGGCGCGTTCTGCGTTCAAACCATCAAGTATGTAAGAGAAGCCTTCGCCTTCTGCGCCAATCAAATTTTCTTCAGGAATTTCCAGCTCATCGAAAAACACTTCATTGGTTTCATGGTTGGGCATATTGCGAATTGGCTTTAAGACCATGCCTTTGTCCAAAGCTTTTTTAACGTCCACAATGAACACCGACAGCCCTTGGCTTTTGCGTGTGACTTCAGTCAGCGGCGTGGTTCGGGCCAGCAGCACCATGAAGTCCGAATGCTGTACGCGCGAGATCCACACTTTTTGGCCATTGACCACATAGCGGTCGCCGCGTTTGACGGCGGTGGTTTTCAAGCGCGTGGTGTCGCTGCCGGTGTCGGGCTCCGTCACTGCCATGGACTGCAAGCGCCATTCGCCGCTGGCAATGCGTGGCAGGTAAATTTGTTTTTGCAGGTCGGAGCCGTGGCGCAAGACCGTGCCCATGTTGTACATCTGGCCGTGGCAGGCACCGGCATTGCCACCGGAGAGATTGATCTCTTCCATGATGACCGAGGCTTGCGTCAAATTCAAACCCGAGCCGCCATAGGCTTGCGGAATCAACGCGGCCAGCCAACCGGCGCGGGTTAAGGCATCCACAAAGGCTTCGGGGTAGCCGCGTTGTTCGTCCACGCCTTGCCAGTAGTGGCTGTCAAAGCCTGCGCACAACTGGCGCACTGCGTCGCGTATCTCTTGGTGTTCGTCAATGGCCGGAAAGGCTTGGCTCATGGTGTTGTCTCAACTTTCCCAGCGGGCGGTGGCTTGCATGCATACATCGCCATGGTGGTCTTGTACCCAAGCGTGCACTTGCTCGCCCTCAGGGTGGGCGCAGACGCTGAGCACGCGTTGATCCGCGCATTCAAACACGGGCTTGACGGCTTTGAATTCGAAGGATTGCAAAACACGATTACTGTGTCTGCGAATCAGATCAACCATCCATGTGGCCATCAAGGGGCCGTGCACGATCAAGCCCGGGTAGCCTTCAACTTGCGTCACATAACGGCGGTCGTAATGGATGCGGTGGCTGTTGAATGTCAACGCCGAATAACGAAACAGCAAGACATCGTCAGGCACGGTGTCGCTCTGCCACACCGCAGCATGCACCGGTTTCACACCGGGCACGGGTGCAGCAGAAGCGACCGCTTGCGGTCTGTAAACAATGTCATGTGTTTCTTCTAAACACAGACCGTTGGCGTTGCTGTAACTGTGCAGCACCTTCACAAAAAGTAGTTCGCCGCTGCGACCGGTTTTGTGTTGCAGTTGTTCTATGCGTGAGACGCGTTGTACGTCTTCACCTAAACGCATGGGTTGGTGCCAATGCAAACGACCACCTGCCCACATGCGTCTTGGCAATGGCACTGGCGGTAAAAAACCGCCGCGCTTCGGGTGACCGTCCGGGCCAATTTCACTTTGTCGGGCCACAGGTAAAAAATACAACCAATGCCACAGCGGCGGCAAGGCATCGCCGGGGCGGGGTTCGTCGTCGACGCGGTCCAGCGTGGCAGACATGGCACGCACGGGGCTCAAGCCCAAGTGGTCGTGCCGGGTTTCTGTTTTGCCTTGCCAGCTTTGCAAATGTGCCAGCGTGTCCGCGTCTATCAAACTCACTTGAAGTCGATCATCTTCAATGCGCTGTTTTGCAGCACGGCGGGGTTGATGGTTTTCACCCAAGCCGGTGATTTTTGATCGATAGGGGTGGACACCAGATCGGCCGGCACGATCATCATTTTGTCGATCACAGCAAACGGGAATTGCGGCACGCGTTTGGTGATGCCCAACAACTGGTCTTCTTGACCCTGACCATCGTCACGCATACGCACCGGGTGACCATAGGCTTTGAAGGTCATCTTGCGCATGGCTTGTGCCACTTGCTCGGTGCTTGGCCATTTGCCGCCATTGGCTTTGATGGCGTTTTCATAACCGGTTTTCAAACCGAACAGGGCTTGAGCCATGTGGTAGGTGGAGTAAATGGGGTAAGAACCGGTCTTGGCTTTGAACTTGGCGACAAACGCCATGTGCTTGGGTTCGTTGCGGGTGTCTGGGTGCATAAAGTAATGGTCACCGCGCGCACCAGCGATGATGCCGGCCGGTACTGCGTCACCCAAACGCTCTAAAGAACTTTCCAGCAAGGGCAAGACAAACAAGGTGTTTTGGTTGAACACGCCGCGTTGTGAAGCTTGACGCACAAAGGTGTCGAGGTCGCCGCCCCATGCGGTGTTGAGCACCACATCGGGTTTGAGTGCTTGCAAGCGGCTGAGTTCGGTGGAGAAGTCGGACGCGCCCATTTTCGGGAACATCTCGGCCACCACTTTCACATTTGGTTTGAACACGCGCAAGGTGTTGATGAATATTTCCCATGAGTCGCGGCCCCAAGCGTAGTCTTGGTTGACCACCGCAATGGTTTCGAAATTGGGGCGTGTTTTCATTAAGTACAGCACAGTGGCCACCATCTCAGCCGTGGCATTGGCTTGGGTGCGCACCACGTATTGGTAGCGTTTTTCTTCCAGCAATTTTTCTGTGCCGCAGTCCCAGGCGATGTTCAACACCTTCAGGTCTTCAGCCACCGGCGCAATCGCATTGCAGTTGCCGCTGGAGATGGCGGACAACATGGTTTTCACACCTTGCTCTTGCACCAAGCGGCGGTATTCAGAGAGCATTTTGTCCGGGCCAGTGCCTTCATCAATAAAGCTGGCTGTCAGCTTCACGCCGCCAATGCCGCCGTTGGCGTTGATGTCGTCGATGATGATTTCAGCCGCTGCTTTGGCGGGCACACCAAACACCGAAGGTGCACCAGACAAAAAAGTGGAGATGCCAATTTTCAATTCGGCGGGTTTGTTTTGGGCGTGGGCTGCGAATGCCAAACCGGCCAGCAGCAAAGAGGAAGCTATTTTTTTGAGTGCATGCATGAGAGTCTCCTGAATCAAATCAAATGGTACGGCCGCCGTCGACAGGCATTTCCAGCCCGGTGAAAAACTCGGCCGCATCGCTGGCCAAAAACACGCAAGCCGCTGCGATATCGCTGGGTTGTGCAAACCTGCCCAAGGGGATGGTGCCGACAAATTTGGCGCGGTTCTCAGGCGTATCGGGCAAACCCATGAAGTCTTCGAACAAACCGGTGATGCCCATCACCGGACAGACCGCGTTGACACGGATGTTTTCCGGGCCGAGTTCCACGGCCATGGATTTGGACAAGAGATTGACCGCGCCTTTGGACGCGTTGTACCAGCTCAGGCCGGGGCGCGGGCGGATACCGGCGGTTGAACCGATGTTGAGCATCACGCCGCGTTTGTTTTGGCGCATCAAGGGCAGCACTGCGTGTGTCATGTGAAAAATGGATTTCACGTTGACCGCAAACACTTTGTCAAACGTGGCTTCGTCCACTTCCAGCATGGGTCGGTTTTTGTGCGTGGTGCCTGCGTTGTTGACGACGATATCGGGAATGCCAAAGGTGGACACGCAATGCGCCACCAGCGCCTGCACTTGCTCACCCCGGCTGACATCGCAAGTGAACGGGCTGGCATGCGCACCCAAGGCGCAGGCCACTCGCTTGGCGGCTTCGCCATTGATGTCTGCCACGATGACGCGTGCACCTTCGCGCACATAGGCTTGGGCAATGCCTTCACCAAAGCCGCCGCCTGAACCGGTGACGATGGCAATCTTGTTGTTCAACTGGGTCATGATCTTGCTTTCCTAAAAGTTAACCGTGAAATTGAATCACCGTTTTGGTGGTGCTCATTTCTTCCAGCGCGAGGAATCCTTTTTCGCGCCCGTGGCCGCTGCGCTTCACACCGCCGAATGGCAATTCCACACCGCCGCCCGCACCAAATGAATTGATGAACACCTGGCCGCATTTCAATGCTTTGGCCACACGCTGTTGGCGACCACCGTTTTCGCTCCACACGGCAGCCAGCAATCCGTAGTCGGTGCCGTTGGCCAGTGCGATCGCATGGGCTTCGTCAGTGAAAGGCATGGCCGCCAGCACCGGGCCGAACACTTCTTGTTGGGCCAAATCGCTGTCGGGTGCGACTGCGCCGAAGAAAGTGGGCATCACGTAATAACCGCCTGCGGGTGCGCCGGGGTCAATCTGACCCTGTGCCAGCACCGGGTAACCTGCGGCCTTGGCTTCTTCAATAAATCGGTTGACGCGTTGTTGTTGCGACGGGTTGACCACCGGGCCGCAGTCCAAATTCATCTCGGGGGTGCCGACGCGCACTTGCTTGAATTTTTCTGCAACCAGCGCAACGAATGTGTCGTGTATGGATTGCTGCACCAATAAACGGCTGCCAGCGGTGCAGGTTTGTCCGGTGTTTTGGATGATGCCGCGCACCACGGTGCTGGCGGCCAATTCGAGGTCGGCGTCTTCAAACACCAGATGCGGGGACTTACCGCCCAGCTCTAAGGTGCATTTCACCGCGTGACGTGCGGCTGCTTGTTGAATCAATACGCCCACTTCGTTCGAGCCGGTGAAGCTGATGAAGTTGATGTCCGGGTGGTTGGACAGCGCGGCACCGGCTTCTTCGCCCAAACCACTGACGATGTTCAAAGCACCAGCGGGGAAACCTGCCAACAACGCCAACTCAGCGATGCGCAAACAACTCAAGCAGGCGTCTTCTGCCGGCTTGACCACCACCGCATTGCCCATGGCCAAGGCAGGCGCAATGCTTCGGCCCATCATTTGTGCCGGGTAGTTCCAAGGAATGATGTGGGCGGTCACGCCCAAGGGTTCGCGCAGCAGATTGACCTGGTAGCCGTTCAAAAAAGGAATCACTTCGCCATGCACTTTGTCGGCAGCACCGCCGTAAAACTCGAAGTAACGTGCCAGCACAATCATGTCGTTGCGGGCGGTGGTCATGGGTTTGCCGGTATCACGCGCTTCCAGCAATGCCAGTTCTTCGGCGTGTTCGGTCACCAGGTGGCTGAGTTTCAACATCAAGCGGCCACGTTCAGTGGCGCTCAACTTCCCCCATTCACCCGACAGTGCAGCTCTGGCGGCGCGCACGGCCAAGTCGATGTCTGCGGCGTCTCCGCGAGGAATGTGTTCAAACACTTGACCATCAACCGGTGAACGAACTTCCAGCGTGTGTCCGCTGATTGCCTGACAGGTGTGTCCTGCAATGACCATGTGTGCCATGAGGTGAGCTCCAAAATATGAAATTAATGGGCGGCCGGCTGCTGTTGGCTGAGTGCGCCGCGCTCTAGCAGCCAGGTTTGGTCCGGCATGCCGGTGAGCAAACTGGCGTTGGATTCGGTAATGACCACGCTGAGTTCGGGGCGCAAGCGGCGCAGCCTGCCGATGGATTGCACGTACTGTTCGGCCAGCACAGGTGCCAGCCCTTGCAAAGGTTCATCCAACAACACCATGCGGGTACCGGCCATCAAGGCGCGGCCCAGTGCCACCATCTTGCCTTGACCGCCGGACAAAGCCGCGCCAGAGCGGGCCAGCATGGGTTCGAGTTGCGGCACCACTTCCAGCACCGCTGCCATGCGCAGGTCCATGTCTTTGGCTGACAGTCCCAGCACTTCGGCGGGGAGCCGCAGGTTTTGCAACACGGTCAAGGTGGGGAAGATGACCCGGTCTTCCGGTGCATAGCCAATGCCCAGTGCCGCTCTGCGGTGTGCCGCTTGGGTCAGCAACTCGGCTTTGTCCAGCAAGATGCTGCCGCCTGTGACCGGCACCAAGCCCATGATGCTGCGAAGCAAAGTGGTTTTACCTGCGCCATTGCGACCGATCACTGCCACCGTGGTGCCGGTGAGCACCGGCGCGTGAATGCGGCGCAGCACTTGCACGCCTGCGAGTTCCACCGAGAGTTGGTCAATCAGCAGCATCAACGTGTCCCCAGAATTTCCTGCCGCACTTGCGGCTGGTTCAAGACATCATCCGGTGTGCCGTCTGCCGCGACACGACCGCCTATCCATGCGGCCACACGCGTGGCGTAGCGTTTAACG
>CANNRV010000075.1 GCA_947508145.1 Comamonadaceae bacterium | reverse complement strand
CACTTAGCCGCGTTGCAGGTGCCGTTTTGCCGCGCCGATCCGGTGGCCGGGGCCTTGGTCAACGTGGTCGGCACCGTGAATGTGTTTGAGGCGGCCAAAGCCGCAGGTGTCAAACGCATCACCTATGCGAGTTCGGTAGCAGCCTACGGTGCGTTGGACAACGGCGGTGCCATGTCTACGCTGTACGGTGCTTACAAATATTGCAATGAGCAAACCGCCAAGGTGTATTCGGAAGAAAACGCTTTGCACAGCGTTGGCATACGCCCCGGCGTGGTCTACGGAGTGGCGCGTGACCAAGGCATGACCTCTAAAACCACGGTTGCCATATTGGCCGCAGCAGCAGGGCAGCCCTACACCATTCCTTTCAGCGGCGATGTGTCCTGGTTGTTTGCAGGTGAGGTTGCCAGTGCTTTCATACGCAGTGTGTCTTGCGAGCGTACGGGTGCACCGGTGTTTGACTTGAACGGCAAACTCGCCAGTGTGCAAGCAGGCTTGGACATACTCAGCGCACTGTCACCACAAGCGCGGATTGACATCACCGGTGAACCTCTGGCTTTTCCCATGGGGCATTCGGATGAACCGCTGAAAGCCTATATTGGTGATTACGGCCAAGTGCCCTTGCAGGCCGGTATCCAAGACACCTATGAGCGCTTTCGCCAGTTGTTGGCAGAAAAGAAAATTCAGTTTCAGGCTTGACTGTGACCAAGTGCACCGTTTGATTCAGGACTGAGCCAAGCCTGTGATGGCCGTTGCGTCTTTGCTCAGTGCTGGAAATCGGTTAACAGTTCACCTGCCAACGTGGGCTGTTCAATCAAGCCCTTGGCATCAGCCACCAACTGACCATTGACCCAGACACCATGCACGCCAACCGCGTGTGTGTTCAAGCGAGCCGCGCCGCCTGGCAAATCAAACACCCGGTGCTTGGGACCACGGCCCACGGTTTGCGGATCAAACAACAGCAAGTCAGCGGCGTAACCGGGGCGCAGCCAGCCGCGCTCTTTGAGTCCCAGCACTTTGGCGGGCTGTGCGGTGAGCTTGTGCACCGCCTGTGTCATAGACATGGCACCCATGTCACGCGCCCAATGACCCAGCAAATGCAAACCAAAACCGGCATCATTGAAAAAAGTCAGGTGCGCGCCCGCGTCACTCAGCGACACCAGGCTGTTGGGATCGTTCAACAAGCGGGCCACGGCCTCGGTATCGCTGTTGAGCAATTGCGCAGTGAACACGGTTTGCAGGTCTTCCGACAGCGCTAAATCCAGCGCAAAGTCCAGTGGGTCCACTTGGTGTTTTTGCGCCAATTCGGCCACACTGCATTGCTCGTAGGCTTGGTGCGCGGCATGCGCGGTTTGCACCACATGCACTTTGTCCCATTCGTTATTGAACAAACGGAAGGTGGTGGCTTGGGCGAGTTCGTTTTTCACTGCTTGTCTGAAAGACTTGTCCGCCAGACAGGTTTTCAGTGCTTCATGCGACAAACCCATGGCCGGTTTCCAACTGGCCAGTCCTTCCACCGGATACGCCGAAGCGAAAGTGAAATCCATGGTCAACGGGCAACAAGACACCTGACCGATCAAAGGCACACCGTGTTCATTCGCCTGAGCGATGGCGTTGAAATCGTTGAACACCGCTTGCGGGTTGGTGCCGTTGTGCAGCAAGGCTGCGACCATCACCGGTCTGCCGCTGGCTTCAGACAGAGAACGCAAAAAAGTCATGGGCATTTGACCGCCTTTGGTCACCATGTAGACACCGCCACCTTCGTGGCTCATGGCCAGTGTCAACTGCATCATTTCTTCATCGCTGGCCAAACGCGATGGCATGGGCAAACCGCCTTCGCCGTTGTGCGCCGGGCTGGTGCTGCTGGCAAAACCGATGGCACCGGCTGACATGGCTTCTTTCACCAATGCCGCCATGGTTTGAATTTCTTCCGGTGTGGCCGCGCGCTTGTTGGCTTGGTCGCCCATGACCCAGGTGCGTACTGACGAGTGACCGATGTAGGCCGCGATATTGATGGCGCAGCGTTTGCGCTTCAACATGGCCAGGTATTCGGGGAAGGTTTCAAAGCCCCAGTCAATCCCTTGCTTGAGCACGTCCAATGACATGCCTTCGACTTGCGTGAGATTGCGCATGGTGAGTTCGCGGTCTTGCGGGCGGCAAGGTGCGATGGTGAAGCCGCAGTTGCCGATGACAGCGGTGGTGACACCTTGGGCAGGCGAGGGCCGCACATAAGCGTCCCAGGTGATTTGCGCGTCAAAGTGCGTGTGTGAATCAATGATGCCGGGCATCAGCGCCAGACCTTGTGCGTCAATGGTGTGCTCAGCGCTGTGTTGCAAGTCTTTGCCAATGGCCAGAATCCGGCCATTGGCCACAGCCAAGTCTTGCACCTGTGGCTCGTTGCCGCTGCCGTCAAAAACCAGGGCCTGACGAAAAAGAATGTCTGCGTGTGAGCTTGTGTTCATGGTGCGCCGCTAAAAAATACGTGGGATGGATTCTGTCAAAGGATGCCAGCCTTGGCGGCTCAATTTGTCACCTGGGCGGCAGCCAGATCCGAGGCCGTGGGCAGCCACAGTTCCGGTGTCTTCAGCGTGACTGCTGAGCGCACCGCACACAGCACCGCTTGCGCCACCACTTCAGTCACCAGTGAATGCAGCAGCATGGTGTCCACTGTGGTGTCTGTCATGCCGGTGCTCAATGCGAACAAGGTGTCGCCGTCATAAGGCGTGTGCACCGGGCGGATGGTGCGGGCCAAACCATCGTGACCGATTTGCGCCAGTCGGGTGACTTGCAGCGGCGTGAGTTTGGCATCGGTGGCGATCACGCCAATGGTGGTGTGTTGACCGGCGCTCAGCGCTTGACCGCTGCGGCCTTGTAAATGCGCACGGTGAATATGGATCAACTCTGTGCTGTCTGCTTGCGTTCGCGCACCGGCCAGCACTTGGCCGTTGTCCGGGTTGATCACGTCTCCCAGCGCATTGCAAACGATCAGTGCGCCGACGGTGACACCGTTCACACGCATGGCTGCACTGCCTAAGCCGCCGCGCATGCACAGCGGAAAACCAAACACCTTGCCCACCGTGGCACCGGTCCCGGCGCCGACATTGCCGTGCTGCATTGAATGCTGGCTGGCTGCTTCACAGGCCTGGTAGCCGTTGTCGGCGTTGGGACGAATCTGCGGCTTGCCCAAGGCCAGATCGAAAATCACCGCAGAAGGGACGATGGGCACATGCACATTGGCAACGCTGAAGCCGTGTTGCCGTTCCTCCAGCCAACGCATCACGCCACCGGCGGCATCCAGTCCGAAGGCAGAACCGCCGGTCAACAAAATCGCATGGGCTTGTTGCACCAGGTTGCCGGGTTGCAAACAATCGGTTTCGCGGGTGCCGGGTGCGCTGCCTCGGACATCCACCCCGGCCACAGCGCCTTGGGGTGTCAGCACTACGGTGCAACCCGTCAAGGCCTGCGGGTCAGTGTAGTGACCAACAGCGATACCGGGTATGTCTGTGAAGCTGAGGGCTGGGGTGTGCATCAAACCATTCTAGGTCTTGCATGTCACTGAGTCTGTCGCGCCATCTGGTGCTTTATTCGGCTTGCAAAGAGAGGCTGATGTCGCGCGTTTTTCCATCGCGTGACACAGTGAGGTTGACTGATTCACCTATTTGGCGCTCATCCAACAGCGATGTCAGTTTGTCAGGGGAAGACAACTTGATGCCATTCACAGACAGGATGATGTCGCCAGTGATCACCTCGCCGTTGCCCCGGATTTTCAGACCTTTGAGTCCGGCTTTGTCTGCGGATGTGCCGGGGTTGACTTGCAAGACAAACACGCCTTCAGTGCGCAGTGCAGTGCTCAATCTGGTGTTGATGCCTTCGTCTATTTCTACCCCTAATGTCGGACGCAGGTATTTGCCTTTTTGTATCAACTGAGGCACCACGCGGTTGACCGTATCCACCGGAATGGAAAACCCAATGCCTGCACTTGAACCACTGCGGCTGTAAATGGCGGTGTTGATGCCGATCAGCCGTCCTGCTGAATCGAGTAGCGGGCCGCCCGAGTTACCGGGGTTGATGGCTGCATCGGTTTGGATCAAATGGTCTATCTTGCCGCCGCTATCGCCTTCAATCGAGCGGTCCAGCGCAGACACGATACCGCGTGTCAGTGTCCAGTCCAGGCCGAAGGGATTGCCAATGGCGAACACGGTTTGCCCAACCTTGAGGTCTTTGCTGGTGCCAATGGGGACGGGCTCGGGCTTGTTGAAGCCGGTGTTGATTTTCAATACAGCGATGTCATGCCGTGGACTGGCTCCCACCAGCTTGGCTTTGAATGAGCGACCGTCCGCCAGTTTGATGGTGGCTTCACTCGCGCCTTGCACCACATGCAAATTCGTCACCACATGACCGAACTCATCCCAGATAAAACCCGAGCCTGACCCCTTGGGTACCGAATACACATTGCGTGACCACAAATCCTGCACGCGTTCGCTGGTGGAAATGAACACCACAGAATCTTTGGATTTGTCGAACAAGTGGATGATGGATTTTTCTTCCGCGCCCAATTCGGCGCGGGGTGTGACCGCACGCGGTTTGCCCGGCGTGGTGTCAGCATGCGCACTCACGGGCAAACAGACAGACAGCAGCAGGCCGAAAATCAATCCAAAAGTGTGATGCAAGAGATTGGAAATGTTCATCATGGTATGAATGAATATGTGGGCGGGGCGGTTGAAGACGGTTGTTGTACCTGATGGTCAATGCATAGCTGCTTTTGAAATGGCGGTAGCCCTGTATTTTTCAAGCCTAAGATGGCAGTATGTATAAGCGCTTGTTATGAACATCAACACCTTCAAATGCATGGCTGTGGCCATGTGTTTCTTTCCCTGGCTGGGCATGGCAGCCACGCGCCAGCCCGATGTGTTGTTTGTCACCCGTGCCAATTGCAAGCTCATCAAAGGCTATGGCAAATACGATTTAGAAGGGGTGGCCAAAGAGTTCAAGCTCAAGCCATCGACTGTCCGTTATCTGCGGGCTGAATGGGGCAAAGCACAAGACGGCAGCGAACAATGCAATATGGTGTTTGCCACGCCGAAAGGCAATAAATCATGCAGGGCATTCACCATCATGCATGATGAATTCACTTTCGGATTGGCTGTGCCGATACCGGGCAACCATGCGATTTGCAACGATTAAGCCTCAGCTAATTCACTGTTTCTCATTATTTTTAAACCGAACGTCAAGCGGTAAGTTTGTGATCAGCCAGATGTGGTGACATTGGTTCACACCTATACACAACTCAGGAGACTTCCCATGCAAGACATCGTCATTGTTTCAGCCGCCCGCACTGCCGTGGGCAAATTCGGCGGCAGCCTGTCCAAACTCAGCGCCCCCGAGTTGGGTAGTCTGGTGATCAAAGAGCTGGTGACCCGCACCGGCATAGACCCGGGCTTGGTGGGTGAAGTCATCATGGGCCAAGTACTGGCCGCTGGTGCAGGCCAAAACCCGGCGCGTCAAGCGCTGATGAAAAGCGGTTTGCCCAAAGAAGTCCCCGGACTGACCATCAACGCGGTGTGCGGCTCCGGCCTCAAAGCGGTGATGCTGGCAGCGCAGTCTGTGGCCTTTGGCGACAGCGAGGTGGTGATTGCAGGCGGACAGGAAAACATGAGCGCCGCGCCGCACATTCTGAACAACTCGCGTGACGGTCAGCGCATGGGCGACTGGAAATTGGTCGACAGCATGATCGTCGATGGTTTGTGGGATGTCTATAACCAATACCACATGGGCATCACCGCAGAAAACGTGGCCAAGCAAAACGGCATCACCCGTGACATGCAAGATGCACTGTCCTTGGCCTCACAACACAAAGCCGCTGCTGCCCAAGCCGCAGGCAAATTCAAAAACGAAATTCTCCCGGTGCTGTTGCCACAGAAAAAAGGCGATCCATTGGTGTTTGAGCATGACGAATTCATCAACCTGAAAACCAGTGCCGAAGCCTTGGCCGGTTTGCGTCCTGCGTTTGACAAAGCAGGTAGCGTGACCGCTGGCAATGCCTCGGGCATCAACGACGGCGCTGCTGCCGTCATGGTCATGAGCGCGGCGCGTGCGAATGCATTGGGTTTGACACCCTTGGCGCGTATTGCATCCTTTGCCACTACCGGTTTGGACCCGGCCACCATGGGCATGGGCCCGGTGTCTGCGTCGCGCAAAGCGCTTGAGCGTGCCGGTTGGAAAGCCGCTGATGTGGACTTGTTTGAATTGAACGAAGCTTTTGCAGCTCAAGCCTGTGCGGTGAATCAGGCTTTGGACATAGACCCGCAACGCGTGAATGTGAATGGCGGGGCGATTGCTATCGGTCACCCCATCGGCGCGTCAGGTTGCCGCATTCTGGTTACGCTGTTGCATGAGATGCAACGCAGCGGTGCCAAGAAAGGTTTGGCGGCTTTGTGTATTGGTGGCGGTATGGGGGTGTCGCTGACCGTAGAGCGTTAATGAAAACACCTGCGCTGCGAGACAGGCAGGTGTTTTTCCATCAACCCGCTGCCAGCAATTCGGCGACCTGTTTCTTACCGAGTTTTCGCACAGCTGCAATGGCTTGCATTTGACTGGCGCGGGGTTTGGCTTTGCCTTGTTCCCATTTGTAAACCGACTGTCCGCTAACACCAAGCAAGGCGCCCATTTCGTTGGCGGTCAAACCGAGTTTTTTGCGCAAGCTGGCAAAACCTGCGACCCTGAATCGCAGTGATTTTTCATCGCTGTCGAGGTCTGTGTCTGGTGCGCTGGTTTTAGCTGCTTGTTTATGCATTTTGCTGAGTGTGGATTCCAGCGATGCGATGCGGCGTTTGAGTGCTGCGATATCTGAACGGTATTGTGCAGAAGCTTTTTTCAAAGCTGCGTTTTCAGCTTTATTTTCTTTTTTTGAAATACGTGCGATTTCAGCTTTCAATTGATTGGCGAATGTGCTCATGGATACTTTCTAAATAAAGTAAAAGGTAATCAGATGTATTTTGGCAGATTTTTTTCACTGCACTGAGTACTGTTCATTCCTGTTCTAAGGTATTGCTTCAAAGCACTAGGAATACAGCCTTATGCCATTGCCATACTTGTCAAAAAAGTGGTGTTTAAGCGCCGGGTTAAGTCGCAGACACAATGACGAATACGCGTGGTTGATTTGATGGTTTAAGCGCAGTATTTCATTGCGGTGAATGAAAGGCAGACAAGCGTTTTTTGTTTTATTCATGCCCGTCTATTGATTTAAATCATTTGCGGGTCAACGACCTTGAACTGTCATATTTGAGGCTGTTTTTTGTGTTAACTTCCAACGCATGTTTTGCAGATACAAATCTGCCACGTCAAGGAAGAAGCCATGCGCGCCATCAAAAAAGCCAAAAAACTCATTGAGAAATCCCCTGACCAAGCCTATTCCAAAGTGCTGTCCCAACTGGTGTTGTCACTAGAGTCCGAAGCGGTGTTCCCCATCAAACAGCTGTACGACTTACCGCAGGAAGAATTTGATTTCGCCATCCAAATCCTCAAGGAATGGCGTATTGACCGCCACTACATGGGCAAAGCCAAAACCTTTGATGCGGCCTACCACGCGCTCAGCATGAGCAGTGCCGAGAAAACCCAGGCAGTTAAAACCACCAAATAAAACCTTCGAGATTTTGAGAGGCTGTCTCTCAACCCGCATGAAAAAGCGCAGACTTGCTGCGCTTTTTTCTTGTTCAAGCAATGTGTTTGATCCAGCCTAAACCGTTTGAGGTGCCACCAGGAACAGCACCCAGCGCCGGGCGGTATTCGCAACCCAACCAACCGTCCCAACCGCATTCAGCTGACACCTGTTCAATAGTTTTGAACAAGGTGGCGTAGTTCAATTCGCCGGTGTCAGGTTCATGGCGTTGCGGCACGCCTGCAATTTGCAGATGCGCGACCCGCCCGGTGGGCAGGTAATGGCGGATTTTGTTCTCCACATCGCCTTCCACAATCTGGCAGTGGTAGAGGTCGAACTGCACTTTCAGATTCGGCATATTGACTTCTTGCACGATGGTGTGCGCGTCGTCCTGGCGGTTCAAAAAGAAATGCGGAATGTCACGCGTGTTGATGGGTTCAATCAGCACTTCGCGCCCGACAGCGGCGGCTTGCCCGGCGGCCCAACGCAGGTTGCGCACATAGGTGTCGCGCAAGGGGCCAGGGGTAGACGCATGCGGCGCACTGGTGGCCAGCAAAGCGGGTAAGTGGCTGGCGGTACGCACTGCTTCAGGCACCAGTCCGGCCATCACGTGTATGCGCGGGCAGTTCAAGGCTTCAGCGTATTCCAAGGCCAGCATGAAGCCGCGTTGGAATTCATCTTCACGACCGGGCAAGCAAGTCGTGCCGCGCACGCCCTGGTCCCAGGCGGCTTGTGCGCTGTCGCGGTCATGCCCGGCAGGCGGCGCATTGAACAGCACTTGTTGCAAACCTGTGTCTTTCAATGCGGCTGCTATTTCTTGCTTGCTGAAGGCATAAGGGAACAGGTATTCCACGCCTTTGAAACCATCTTTGGCGGCAGCTGCAAAACGCTCCATGAAAGGCAGTTCGTTGTACAAAAAAGAGAGGTTGGCGGCGAATTTCAACATGCGGTTTCTTTCGTTATTGAATGTGTGTTTACCAATGTGCGCCAAAGGTCTGGCGCAAGGCTTGAATCTGGTCTTCGGTGAGTGGCGTGGTCTGTGTCAGCGCACTTAATCGCGCGGTTTCTTCCAACTCTTCCAAGGTGGCCATGGCTTGTGCCGGGTTGTCGTGCCAGACGTTGGGGCCAAGGCGGGACAACATCACCGCATGCAAAGCCAAGCCGCGTTCGGCATAACGGTGAATCGCTTGTTCGACCGCATCCGCCGCTGCAACAGCACCCGGCAGTTCATAGGAAATCAGCGGCACATGACCGACCTTCATGACGAAGTAAGGTGTGATGGGTGCCAATAGCTCCGGGCCTGAATCGGTAGACAAGGGTTTGTTTTGCAAACTCAGCGCCACCAGGTGTGTGCTGTGGCTGTGAATCACGCAGGCGGTGTTCGGTGACAGATTGCGTGAGGCCTTGTAAATGCGTCTGTGCAAAGCCAGTGTTTTGCTGGCGCGGGCACCGCTGAGTTGCACGCCATTCGCATCCAGATGGGCCAAATCATTCGGGTCCAGAAAACCCAGGCAGGCATCGGTGGGGGT
>CANNRV010000074.1 GCA_947508145.1 Comamonadaceae bacterium | reverse complement strand
GCCCTGTATTTGTCCAATATCGCCAGCAAAGTGCATTTGATTCACCGACGCGACAAGTTCAAGGCCGAGGCCATCATGATCGACAAGCTGATGGACAAGGTCAAGGCCGGAAAAATCGTGCTGGAACTCCACAGCGTGCTTGACGAGGTGCTTGGCGACGCTTCCGGTGTCACCGGCGTTCGATTGAAAAGCGTGCAAGACAACCAAACCCGCGATTTGGACGTGCACGGCTGTTTTATTGCCATCGGTCACCAGCCCAACACGGGTATTTTCGAAGGCCAGTTAACCATGAAAGACGGCTACATCGTCACGCAAAGCGGCTTGCAAGGCATGGCCACGCAAACCAGCGTGCCCGGTGTGTTTGCCGCCGGTGATGTGCAAGACCACATCTACCGCCAAGCCATTACCAGCGCGGGCACAGGTTGCATGGCCGCTTTGGACGCCCAACGGTTTTTAGAGCAGTAAAGCGTTTTTCCCGCGTGCCCACACAGCCATCGTTCAAAGGCAATAAACGCAGCTTGCCCAGCAAGCTTTGCAAAGTGTGCGCACGTGAAATGACCTGGCGCAAAGCCTGGGCCAAAAACTGGGAACAGGTGATGTACTGCTCAGACGCTTGTCGCCAGCGCAAACTGCCCGCTTCCCCGTCCACGTGAACTCCAAGGTTTTGCGCCCGCCCGCAACCCCGCTCAGACACTTGGTGCTGGTGCTGGGCGATCAATTGGATGAAAAAGCTTCCTGCCTGGAAGACTTTGACCCGCAGCAAGATGCCGTTTGGATGGCCGAGGTTGACGAGGAGTCCACGCATGTCATGTCGTCCAAACAAAGAAGCTGTGTGTTTTTAAGCGCCATGCGCCACTTTGCGCAACATCTGCGCGGCCAGGCTTGGCCTGTCATTTATTCTTTACTCGATGAAGACGGAAACACCGGCACTTTGGCGGGCGAGTTAGACAAAGCCATTCTTCAATACAAGCCGCAGCGTTTGGTGATGACTGCGCCGGGCGACTGGCGGGTGCTGCAAAGCCTGCTGGTCATCGCCAAACAACATGGATTGACACTGGAACTGCGCGACGACAAGCATTTTTTCAGCACGGTGCGTGATTTCGCGCAACACATTGCCGGGCGCAAACAGTGGCGGCTGGAGTACTTTTACCGGGAACTCAGGCAAAAACACCGGGTCTTGATGGATGGCGACAAACCCATAGGTGGTCAATGGAATTTTGATGCTGACAACCGGGGCAGTTTTGGCAAGCAAGGTCCGGGTCTGTTGCCCTCACCCACCCGATTTGAGCCTGATGACACCACCCGCTCGGTAATGGCCTTGATCAAACAACGGTTTGCCAAACACCCGGGCAAGCTCGATAGTTTTGGCTGGCCGGTGACACGCCCTCAAGCTTTGCAGGCTTTGCATGAATTCATACAACACAGATTGGCTTCTTACGGCCTGTACCAGGATGCCATGTGGGAAGGCGAAGTGTGGCTGTATCACTCGCATTTGTCCTGCGCCCTGAACCTGAAACTGCTCAACCCCAGAGAAGTGGTCGCCGCAGCTGAAAACGCATTTCTTGCCGGACTGGCACCGATTGAAGCGGTGGAAGGCTTTGTGCGTCAGGTGTTGGGTTGGCGGGAATATGTGCGCGGCATGTACTGGACGCAAATGCCCGGCTACCTTGAACACAACCAAATGCAAGCCCTTGGCGCTTTGCCTGATTTTTATTGGACCGGTCACACAGACATGGCTTGTTTGCGGGACGCCATTGGTCAAACCCTGGAACATGGTTACGCCCACCACATACAAAGGCTGATGGTCACCGGTCTGTATGCGCTGCTGCTTGGCGTGGCGCCCAAAGAAGTGCATGCCTGGTATTTGGCGGTGTATGTGGATGCAGTGGAATGGGTGGAGTTGCCCAACACCTTGGGTATGGGTCAATTTGCCGATGGCGGCCTCATGGCCAGCAAACCTTATGTGGCCAGCGGCAAATACATAGACCGCATGAGCAACCATTGCAAGGGCTGCCGCTTCGACCCTGCCCTGTCCACCGGCGATCAAGCCTGCCCTTTCACCACTTTGTACTGGAATTACCTGGACAGACACGCGGACACTTTGGCGAAAAATCCGCGCATGCTGATGCAGTTGAAAAATCTCAACAGAATGAGCCCGGAACAGCGGCTAGCCATTGGCTCACAGGCGAAAATGCTGCGGATCGAGGGCGGGCTATAATCTTTGGCTTAGCGCGAACCGGCCTGGCTTTTGGGTCTGGTTGGTTCCAGGGATACCGCCCCCGTCATAGGCGAGGTCAAGTCGGCGTATGCCGGCTGTTTACAAGGAGTGTCTGATGGCACGTGTATGTGAAGTAACGGGCAAAGGCCCGATGGTTGGAAACAATGTTTCCCATGCCAACAACAAAACCAAGCGCCGTTTCTTACCCAATTTGCAATACCGCCGTTTCTGGGTGGAAAGCGAAAACCGTTGGGTGCGTTTGCGGGTTTCCAGCGCTGCATTGCGCTTGATCGACAAAAAAGGTATTGACGTTGTGCTCGCAGACATGCGCGCCCGCGGCCAAGCTTAATTTTTCACCGACTTCGAAAGGACTTTCACCATGGCTTCCAAAGGCGGACGCGAAAAAATCAAGCTGGAATCAACAGCCGGCACCGGTCATTTCTACACGACCAGCAAAAATAAAAAAACCATGCCCGAAAAAATGTCGATCATGAAGTTCGACCCCAAAGCTCGCAAGCATGTCGAGTACAAAGAAATCAAACTCAAGTGAGTTTTTCTTGACCCGAAAAAAAACCGCCTCACGGCGGTTTTTTTATGTCCTGGGCAATTTGGCGCTGGATTTATTTGACTGCGGGTGCAGCGACTGTTGCTGCGGGTGCTGTGTCTTTCTTGGCAGCTTTGTGAGCCACTTTGTGTTTTTTGACTTTGTCTGTAGCGGGTTTCGCTTCAGCAGTTTTGGCATCCGCTGGTGCGGCTTTGGCAGCAACCGGTGCAGCAGCCGGAGAAGTGGTGGCGGGCGCAGTGGTGTTAGCTGTTGGTGTCGCAGCAAATGAAGCAGCAGCAAACACAGTGGTGATCAACAGAGCAGCAATATTTTTCATGGAATACCTTTCAGTGGTTGAGGAAGAAAACCTCCAAAGCCTTGGAGTGATTCTTCAACGGGCACCGAATACAAGTTGTTGACCAAAATAAATATATTTCTTGGTCAACCCGAACCAGAGGGCTTCGTTAATGCCGCTCGCAGCGGCGGCAGTTTAGACCCGCGCAGCGCGCAGTTGCACAGAAAAATCGTGCAAGGCTTTGACGCCGCTTTGCTCTGCCCGCTGGCACCATTGCTGCAAATCCAGCGCCAGCTGAGCACGGTTGGCATGGGTGTTCAACCACATCTGACGCAACTCTTCACGCATGCGCACCATGGTGTCAACGTTCGGCAATGCGTCCCGCGCTTGCTTGAGTAAAGCGTGAAATTGCACCGGCACCTGCACCTCGTCGCGGTGCATCCAGCGTTTGGCAGCGCTCAACACCGCGTCAGCCGGGAGCTTGGGCAAAGAAGCAACTTCCTGTTTCACAGTCGCTTGCAGTTGGCAGGCAAAACCTGCCATCACCTCGTAACGGTTGGCAATCAAGGCTTCCAAGGTGCGTTCATCTGCCACAGCTGGGGTATCGGCGTAATGCAGTTTGGGGGGAGTCTTTTTGACGGTAGCTAATCCGACGATATCTAATAAACGTATGTACAACCAGCCGATATCAAATTCGTAGGGCTTGACAGACAACTTGGCCGACGTGGGATAGGTGTGGTGGTTGTTATGCAATTCTTCGCCGCCGATGATGATGCCCCAAGGTGATAGATTGGTGCTGGCATCCGGTGCTTCGAAATTGCGGTAACCCCAGTAATGTCCAAACCCGTTGATTACCCCTGCGGCGGTAACCGGAATCCACAGCATTTGCACCGCCCATACGGTCAGGCCAATGGCTCCGAACAATGCCAAGTCGATGATCAGCATGATGCCGACACCTTGCCATGGGAAATACGAATACACCTTGTTTTCCAGCCAGTCGTCCGGTGTGCCGTGTCCGTACTTGCGCAAAGTTTCTGCGTTAGTTGCTTCGCGCCGATACAACTCTGCCCCTTGCCAGAACACGGTTTTGATGCCCATGACTTGCGGGCTGTGCGGGTCTTCATCGGTTTCGCATTTGGCGTGGTGCTTGCGGTGAATCGCCGCCCAGGATTTGGTGGTCATGCCTGTGGTCAGCCACAGCCAGAGCCGGAAAAAATGCGAAGGCAACCAATGCAAGTCAAGAGATCGGTGGGCCTGGTGTCGGTGCAGGTAAATCGTCACCGAGGCGATGGTGATGTGCGTCATTAACAAGGTGAACGCCACCAGTTGCCAGGCGCTCAAATGCCAAGTGCCGTAGGCCAGCCAATTGAGCAAGGTATCGAGCCAGGGCCATGCAGGTAACACCATATATGTCCTTTGAAATTCAGAGTGCTGACGATTTTAAAACGGGCTCATGACAAAACCCATGCCGCTGCAAAGAAACCATCGGTGGCGTGCAGATGCGGCCACAGACGCAAATACAAACCGTCTGGTGTACACAAACTGTCAGCCTGCGCTACGCCGTCGGCGGCCAGCAGTTCGTTGACCGGCAAAGGCTTGAACTGCGGGTGCGCTGCACTGAACGCGTCGGCAATCATTTCGTTTTCTTCGCGCAGCAAACTGCAGGTGGCATAGACCAGCCGACCGCCGGGCTTGAGTAAGCGCGCGGCGGCGGCCAGGATGGCCGTTTGTTTGACCGACAACTCGGCCACAGCTTCAGGAGTTTGTCGCCATTTCAAATCCGGGTTGCGCCGCAAGGTGCCAAGACCGGTGCAAGGCGCATCCACCAGCACCCGGTCCATCTTGCCGCGCAAGCGCTTGATGCGGTCGTCGCGCTCGTGCGCAATCGCCACCGGGTGGATATTGGACAAACCACTGCGCGCCAGTCGCGGTTTGAGCGCGTCTAAGCGGTGCGCAGATGTGTCAAACGCATACAAGCGACCGGTGTTGCGCATGCTCGCGCCCAGCGCCAGGGTTTTGCCGCCGGCTCCGGCACAAAAATCGGCCACCATTTCGCCGCGCTTGGCATCCACCAACAGCGCCAGCAGCTGCGAGCCTTCGTCTTGCACCTCGATATGGCCTTGCTCAAACAAAGCCAGTTTGCTGAGGTTGGGCTTCGCCGGCATGCGCAAACCCCAGGGAGAAAACGGTGTGTCAAAGGCTTGAATGCCGCTGGCTTTCAGCGTGGCCAGCACGTCCGGGCGCTTGGCCAGCAAGGTATTGACACGCACATCCAGTCCGGCGGTTTGCTGCAAGCTGTCGACCAGCGGCCAGAAGTTGTCGCCGAGTTGGGTTTCAAGCGCTTCTGCCAGCCAAGGCGGCAAGTTGTGTTTGTGCGGGGCGAGGAAATCGTCTTCTGTGGCGGCATCGCAGTCGCTCAACCACTTGAACTCCATCTCGCTCATGGCGGCTTTCATGAAGCCCCGGTCGCCGCGTTGGGCTGTTGCTTGCTGTTGCCTTGCTTGCGCGTCTAAGTGAGCGGCCCAGCCCAGAATGGCCAGGCGGCGCTCGCGCACCCCGGTGCCGGATTTGGCCAAATGCTCAAACCGCAATTTTTGGCGCAGCACGTTGTAAACGGTTTCGGCCAACACGCTGCGTTCGCGCGGGCCGAGGTCCATGGTCTTGCGTTGGTCACGGAAATATTTGGACACCACGCTGTCAGCGGGGTGTTCAAAACGTAACAACAGGCGGGTGAGTTCGGTACAGGCGTCGAGCAGGGCTTTAGGGTGCATCAGGCCATTGTCCCACCTATCCCATTTGGTAAAGAAATAACTGTGAAAATGAACTAATTCATTCATAAATATAGGGTTATATTTTTTTATTTACTATTTAACGCATAAGTTTTTTTGAGCCAAATAACAATATTTTTAAAGGAGGAACCCATGTCTTTCAGATTTTTTCAATTCAGCCTGCTGTCAGGCATGACAGCTTTGTTGATCGCCTGTGGTGGTGGAAGCAGTGGCAGATCAACCACCTCGTTATCAGGTGTGGCAGCCGTTGGTATTGCCTTGGCTAATGCCTCAGTCACTCTCAAGGACAGTACTGGGAAAACGGAAACAACCACCACCGATGAATCCGGCAATTTCACTTTCAACAATGTCAGCAGCTTCACTCCGCCCTTAATGCTTCAGGTCAAAGGGTCTGCCGCCGGAATAAGTTATGTGCTTCACAGCGTGATGACCAGCGCACCCGCGCTTGGTACCAACACCCTGAATGTGACACCTGCCACTGACGCAATCACAACTCACGCACTAGGCAGTGACCCAGAGATCACTTTTAACGATGCAGCCGCAATCAAAAAAATTGAGCCCGCAAAGCTGGCTGATGCCAAAACCAAACTGGTAGCCGCACTCAAAGATGCTTTAACCAACTTGAAGATTGACAATTTGGATGTGATGACAGGTCAATTTGCTGCAGACAAGACTGGCATGGATAAATTGTTTGATTTGGTGGAGTTTTCCCCGAATTCAACGACAGGTGAAATCAAGTTAACCAATAAAAATACTCGCTCATCCGCGACGTTCAGTTCAAACGCATCACTCAATCAGATTAGCAAATTAGGCCTTTCCAAGGATGAGGCTTCGCTTGATTTGTCTGGCATTAATACGTTCGTGCAATCATTCATCAAAGCCGCTAACAACAGCGACAAAACTGCTTTACCCTTGATTCTGGACAAGGATTATTTGAATCAAGGTGAGAGTTATGAATCAGTAAAAAACAGCACCACCACATCCACATCCCTGTCAAAATTGACAGGCGCTGGTTATGCTGTCAAAAAATGTGACCCAAGCACCAAAGTTTGTATTGGCACGCTTAATGTCAAAATTTCCGGTGTCACTTATCCAATGTTCATGCCTATCAAACTGGGCGCCGATGGAAAATGGCGCGCCTATGGTGATCGGGCTCCGTTTGCAATTGATCTCTATCCCATACTTACACGCACTGAATTCATCAACGCAAGCACCAAAGAATTGATTGAAAATAAAGACGCAGTTGGGATTGCCCTGGATTTTGCTGGAAACTCTTGTGCTGACTGCAACGATGAAAAATATAAAAGCGCTGAATTTGAAATGAGCATTGATGGGGGGAAATCTTTCACACCCTTGTTTAAATTAAGAAGCAAAACCATCACGACTCAAAACAACACGACGGATACCATTGCTATGGGCCTCGACACGGGAAACGGCGATGTCCAGATTCATGAATGGATTAATGGATTAAGCTCGCATTTCTTTCCAATTCAAGATACTGACACCATTTCTAAATACAACACCGCTTGGCATTCCGGCCAACTGCAAATACAGATTAAGGCTTATACGAACAACGATTACACCGGCACACAAGTGATATGGAAACCCGAATTACTTGCCCCGCTTTTTAGCCTGGACAATACTGAATCTATTATTAAATCGCAAAAACTGACTATTGACGCAACAACTTTAGATACAGAGAGTGTTTCTTTTGACGGAAAAAACCTCGTTGGCACTTTTTTCGTTGCTTACAGTCAAAATATTCAGTCTTTGTACAGTTACGGAGAAACCTTTTTTTATGAGGAAATTTCTGACCTCAAAGGTTCAGCCAGTCCTGCCAAGCTAAGAGCACAGTGTGTGAAAGATTTGGCCTTTATGCAATCTCCAGACCAAATAAACTGGCAAAAAGAAAAATGCACTGCAATGGCTAAGTCAGAACTGAAAATTAACGAAGCCGCTCTGATTTCACAAAACTCTCAAGGTGGTCGTATTTATCTGAATAAACGAGCACTTCCATTCAATAAATAAAAATACCTTTTTGCAAGCGCTTAGGCTTTGGGGCTTGCATCAAACATAGATTGACTCAGACAATCCCGTACGGGATTGTCTGAGTCAAATACTTTAATTTAGGCAAACACCCCCGCCGTCTCCTGCATATGCGCCGACACCTGGCCCAAGTGGTGCAAGCTGTCGCCAAATGTCATTTCCATTTGCGTCAAGCGCTTAAAGCAGTGGCTGACGATGTATTCATCCGTGACGCCAATGCCGCCGTGCAATTGCACCGCTTCCTGACCAACATGGCGGGTGGACCTGCCCATTTGCAATTTGGCGCGTGACAGCGCCAGGCTGCGCTCGTCAGCGGGCGCATTGAGTTTGAGCGTGGCGTAATAGCTCATGGAACGACCCAACTCCAGTTGCATTTTCATGTCCGCCGCGCGGTGTTGCAGCGCCTGAAACGCAGCAATGGGTACGCCAAATTGTTTGCGGGTGTTCATGTATTCGGCGGTGATGGCCAATGTTTTTTCCATCAAACCCACAGATTCGGCGCACAGCGCGGCAATGCCCACATCCACACCCAACTGCAAGGCAGCCAAACCTTGCAGGCTCAGCAAAGACGCAGGCGCGTTGTTCAACAGCAATTCGCTCATGCGGCTGCCGTCCTGTGCGTGGTAGCTGCGGCTGGTGTCCGTGGCATCGCTGCGAGCCACCAGGAACATGGCGAGTTGTCCTTGGTACATGGCCGGCACCAAAAATGCATGCGCATGGTCACCGGCAGCAACCAAACTTTTGTGGCCGCTGACATGCCACACGCCATTGTTTTCAGTGGCGGTGGTGTGGCATTTTTCCAAGTGATAGCGGGCGCCGCGCTCTTGCTGCGCTAACACCACCAATGCTTCTCCACTGGCGATGCGCGGCAACCAAGCCTGTTTCAATGTTTCCGGCGCAAAACCTTGCAGCACTGCGCTGCTGATCCAGGCGTGTGCCAGTGGTTCGAGCAGCATGCCGCGACCCAGTTCTTCCATCACCACCATGCCTTCGACCGGGCCCATGGCCATGCCGCCATAAGCGTCTTGCACATACAAACCGGTGAGGCCCAGTTCTGCCAAGGCTTGGTACACAGAAGCAGAAAACCCGCCCTCAGCCACGATGCGGCGGTGTTCATCAAAGCTGTAGGCCTTGTCCACCCATTTGCGAACCGCGTCGCGCAATTGCTCTTGTTCGTCAGAAAAATCGAAGTCCATGGTGTTCCTTGTGTGTGTTCAGCCGAGCACGGTTTTGGCGACGATGTTGCGTTGCACTTCGTTGGAGCCGCCGTAAATCGTGGTTTTGCGCATATTGAAATAGGTGGAGGCCAGCGGTGCGCAATGCGCCGCGCCCACATG
>CANNRV010000073.1 GCA_947508145.1 Comamonadaceae bacterium | reverse complement strand
GGTTTGATGATGGCCAGCATTTACCGCACGCTGTTGCACGAGATTCAGGCAGCGCGTTTCCCGGTGCTGACCCAGCGCGTGTCGCTAACGCCTGTGCGCAAACTCTGGCTGGCCTGGAAGATGCAGGCGCTGGGGCGTTTTTGAAGCGCGTCACCATCATCGGTGCGGGTTGGGCGGGCTTGTCGGCGGCGGTGCACGCGGTGCAAGCCGGTTGGCAAGTGCGTTTGCTTGAAGCCGCGCCGCAAGCCGGAGGCCGGGCCCGGCGTGTCGTTCATCAAGGTTTGAACTTAGATAACGGCCAACATATTTTGATCGGCGCTTACCGCGACACACTGGCCTTGATGCGAACCGTCGGCGTGGAAACGGATGCACAGCTTTGTCGCATGCCGCTGACGCTGCGCTTTCCCGACGGCCAAGGCCTGCGTTTACCAGACTGGCCTGCTCCGCTGAATGTGCTGGCCGGTATCGCCACCGCCCGGGGCTGGTCATGGTCAGACAAAGGGGCATTCATCCGCCGCGCCCTGCAATGGCAAACACAGAGGTTTGAGTGTGCAACACACATGACGGTGGAAGACTTGTGCGCCGGTCTGCCACAGCCCGTCATGGATGGAATGATTGAGCCCTTGTGCGTATCGGCGCTCAATTTGCCCTCATCACAAGCCAGCGCCCAGGTGTTTTTGCGGGTCTTGCAAGATGCCTTGCTGGGCGGTAGCGGCAGCAGCGATATGTTGATTCCACTGTGCGACCTAAGCGCGTTGTTGCCGGACGCAGCCGTGCCTTGGTTACGACAGCACGGTGCCGAGGTGCTGACCGGTCAGCATGTGCAGGATGTGAAAGAGCACTTGTCATCCCCGGTGATTTTGGCCTGCCCCGCCTGGGAAGCCGCGCGGTTGACGCAGGCTATCCACCCTGCATGGTCGGCTCAAGCGCATGCTCTCAAGCACACGGCGATTGCCACTATTTATATACAGTCGAACGCCAGGTTGACCTGGCCGCACCCGGTGATGGCTTTGCCCAGCCATGCCCAAGCACCGGCCCAGTTTGTGTTCGACAAAGGCAGACTCAGCGGTGAACAGAACTTGCTAGGCGTGATCGCGGCAGTGGTCAGTGCAAGCGGAAGCGACCGCGATGCCATCACACAAGCCGTGCTGCAACAGGTACGCGATCAACTTCATTTACCCCATGCCCAAAGCATGCTCACTGTGCTTGAAAAACGCGCAGCCTTTGCCTGCACGCCCGGCCTGCTGAGGCCACCGGCAATCGTCACTTCCCAGTTGTTGGCCTGTGGCGATTACATAGACGGTCCTTACCCTTCTACGCTTGAAGGCGCGGTCATATCGGGTAAACACGCAGTGAATTTGTTAGAGGCCATGTATATGAGGGAAAATACCGCATGACCTCGACACCCAGATTTGCAGCCGAACCGGCTTACCGCCACGGCCAACCCGCCAAAACCGCAGTGATTTATTGCAATCTCGGCACCCCTCAAGCACCTACCGCCTCAGCCTTGCGCCGTTACCTGGCCGAATTTTTGAGCGATCCGCGTGTGGTGGAAATCCCCCGTTTTTTATGGCTGATGATTTTGCACGGCATCATTTTGCGGGTACGTCCGGCCAAATCGGCGCACAAATACGCCAGCATCTGGACCGAAAACGGTTCACCGCTCAAAGTGTGGACCGAACGTCAAAGCCTGGATTTACAAACCAAATACGACCCGCAACACGTGCAAGTCCGTTATGCCATGCGCTACGGCTCGCCTGCGGTGTCGGCGGTGCTGGATGAACTCAAAACGCAAGGCGTGAACCGTGTGCTGGTGTTACCCGCCTACCCGCAGTATTCGGCCACCACCACTGCCAGTGTGTTCGATGCGGTTTACACCTGGGGCCTGCGCAGCCGCCTTCTGCCGGAGTTTCGCTTTGTCAACCATTACCATGACCACCCGGCCTATATCGCCGCGCTGGCTGACAGCATCAGGGCGCACTGGACGGCCAACGGGCGCGCCGAGCAGCTGGTCATGAGTTTTCATGGCGTGCCCGAACGCACTTTGAAACTGGGCGACCCCTACCACTGCGAATGCCACAAAACCGCGCGTTTGCTGGCCGAGGCACTTGGCCTGGCGAAAAACGAATACAAAGTCTGTTTTCAATCCCGGTTCGGCAAAGCCAAATGGCTGGAACCCTATACGGAACCGACAGTGCGTGAATTGGCTAAAACCGGGTGCAAATCCATAGATATAGTGTGTCCGGGTTTTGTCTGCGATTGCTTGGAAACCTTGGAAGAAATTGCCATGGAAGTCAAAGCAGCTTTCATAGAGGACGGCGGCTCACAATTTCATTACATCCCTTGTCTGAACGACAGTCCCGCCTGGATCAATGCTTTGCACAGTATTGCTGATACACACATGTCAGGATGGGCAATGCCGCAAAACACCTCCGCTGAACGCGAAGCCAGCCGACAGGCTGCACTGGCCTTGGGTGCCAGCGACTGACCGTTTATTTGCCGGGGTTGGCAGTTGAATTGGCGGGGTTGGTTGCCGGATTAACAACCGGCGGACTTGATTTTTCTGTGCCACCAGGGGCCGGTTTATCCGATGCCGCAGGAGTAGCTGCTTTGTCAGCAACTCCAGAAGGAGCGACGGATTCAACAGGCTTATCGGCCGTCGCTGGCTGGCTGGCTACTGCAGCATTGGCCGCAGCTGGCTGCTCAGAGGTGTTGGGGGTATTGTCGTTAGCGCCCGGCACTTGCACAGGCGGCGGAGCCGCAGTTTCCTGTTCTGGCTTGTCTTCTCCCGCCTTGGGGCGCAAAAATGCCGCCACTGCCAACGCCACCAGAAATAAGGCAAAGATTTTCAACATATAGCCGCCGTTGCCAGCGGGCTGGGCAGAGGCTTGTGACGGATTCGGCGAGGCTTCTTCCGCGACCATGGCCTGCGCCGGTTGCGCAGAAACCTCGGCGTGACTGCTGACATGCGCTGAAGAGTCGAGAGGGGCTGTATCAATGTGCTCAGGCGGCTGAGCCAGTTCATGCAAAGCTTCGCTGCGTGCCAGAGCGGCATGGGGGGTATCGGCAAGGGCAGTTGACTCAGGATTGGCAAACGCTGATTGGGCCAAAGATGCATTGGCCGTATCAGGCACGAAGGCAGGCTCTACGGTGACAGGGGTTTTTTGCCCGAACAATTGGGCGTCGGTCATATTCAGCAAAGCCGCTACTTTTCGCGCGGCGGTGAGTTTTACACTCTCGCTGTAGAAAGCGCTGGTACCACCCTCTTCAATTTGTTTGATTTGCTTCACAGACAAGCAAGCCAAGGTGGCCATGTCAGTGACGGCCCAGCCCAAGGTTTCCCGTTTAAGCCGAACGGACTGACCGTCAATCTGTGAGATGTCCGACATGCATGGGCCTTTGAAGAATACTTACTTGACGAGCAGCAGTTCGCCCTTGATAGAAGCACCCTTTTGGACTGACAGGGTCTGATAAACCACATGGCCGTCCACTGAAGCAGACGATGTGACGATCAGTTCGCTGCAAGTGGCGGTGCCGGAAAACTTACCTTTGATATGCAAACTGGAGCAGGTGACCACACCTTCCACCTGTCCGCGAGAACCGATGGTCAGCTCATCCACCTGAATTTGGCCGTTGAGGGAACCTTCAACATGAATGGCACCCTTGGCAGAAATTTCACCGCGGAAAGAAAAACCCTCGCTCAAAATAGAGGGCTTGGATGCGTTGGAGGAGATCATGTCCATCATGTTGGTTCTCTGTGTTGGAGCGACTGGCTGTGTTTCTGTAGGCTGTTCAACAGCAGCGTTTGCCACACTGGTGTCAGCCTGAGGGGAAGGAGAAGGGTTATTTATTGCTGTTTTGGATTTGTTGAACATATTGTGCAGTCCGAATCACTTTTTGTGGATTCACAGGGTAACCGCCCACCAAGATCTCGAAATGAAGATGCTTGCCGGTAGAAGACTCACCCGTGTTTCCAATGTATCCCAGAAGGCTTTCTGTGGTGACTTTGTCACCCACCTTCACTGTCATTTTCGCCAAATGCGCAAACAGCGACTCTACACCGTTCAGGTGCCGTACAACCACTGTATTGCCATATTGTGGATGATATTCGGACATGACCACAATTCCGGGCTTGACCGCAAAAACTTTGTCATCACCCGTCTCGCTCATCAAGTCCAGGCCGGTATGGAAATGCGATTTGCCAGTCAACGGGTGTTTACGGATACCGAAATCCGATGAAACGCTGAAATTGGCGACAGGCATATGAGTAGGCAATGCGTACAACACCTCACGCAAGCCCCGGTTGGTCGCCAATTCGTCAGCCACTTTGCCGCGCAGCAAAGGATTGGACTGGATATCGGAATCCACGGAAAAGCCACCGCTGAAAGAGTTTTGCTGGATGATTTTGATGATTTTTTCAGTCAAACCCGAGGTTTCTAACTGGGATTTGAGCGTGTCATTTTCTTCACTGACTGTTGCCATGGAGGTTTCCACAAAACGGCGCACACTCATGTCCCGGTCACGGATGGTCTGAGCCAGCGCGACCATTTGCTCTTCACTCAATGCCGCGTCCTCACCCCCGGTGCTGTCTGAAGCACTGCTGAGCAAAGCACGGTAAACCTCTTTATGAGAATTCTCCAGCCTGGCACGGCTGATTGTGAGAAACAAAGTGGAGATAGAAAGAATAAGGATTAATCCGACCAAGCCCAGACCGCCGACGATGAAAGCTCGGGCGGAATAACGCTGAATTGCAGCCGGGATATTGAAATATTTGAGGTCGCCGCTTTGTTCAAGTATCAGTTTGACATCTTGGTAATCACGGTTCCAGATACGCTTGATTAACTCGGGCAAACGGCGAACGTACGTTAAATAGACAAGGGATGAACGCATGTACTCACCGTTGGATCTGATCAGTTGCCAATAGGCTTGGCCTGCTGCGGCGCATTACCTGTTGCAGATGTGGAGGAAACAGGTTCACCGCCTTGATTCAGGGCACCCTCGATTTCGCCACCTTTTTCAATTTCAATCTCGGAATAGTGAATTTTTCCGACAATTTTGCCGGTAGCACGCACAATCAGGCTTTTCTCGCTGACGATGGTGTTGTGTAACTGGCCACGCACGTCAATCAACTTGGCAGACACACGACCGGTGATCCTGCCGGTTGGGCCAATCAATACTTCTTCTGCGGTCAAGTCACCTTCAATCACGCCGTTGATGACAGCTTTGGATGGAACGGTGAAAGCACCTTTCACAATCACACCATCGCCGATGACGACACTTTCCAATGAATCTGCTGGGTTGGCCATACGTGCTCCTTACCTCGATCTTAACAAAGTTCAAATATAAATTAACTTTTTTATTGAAGCTCTTGATTTAATTGAAAAAAATCTATGGATTACCGCATTAATTGCAACCCTTGCTTTGGCAGCATTGGCAAAAAATGAACAGCAAATTACAAAATTTAAAATAGAAAGTATTCTTTTATTCAGGAAATCTGAATTTTTGACTTGTTATTTCAATATTTGCAATTCAACAACACATTGCTGGCGACCCGAACTGACAAATTTGATTTTGCCAGATCGAGTTAAGCGGGTTTTGTCAATTTTAGCTGCGCGCCTGGCTGCGCGGCTTGAATCCGTTGCCACGCTTAGCGCCGGCAAAGGACTTGCCGCCGCCTGGTTTGCCGCGACGCGGTTCGTGTGACGGCGCGCGGGCCGGGCGCTGGGTGGGCTCTAAACCGGGAATGACTTCGGCGTTGAAATTGGCTTGTATGTAGTGCTCGATGTCCATGATTTTGCGGCGATCGCGAAATTCAGCGAAAGTGACAGCCAAGCCATCACGGCCTGCACGACCGGTACGGCCAATGCGGTGCACATAGTCTTCCTGCTTCATTGGCAAGCCGAAATTGAACACATGGCTGATGCTGGGGACGTCAATGCCGCGCGCGGCCACATCGGTAGCCACCAGGATTTGCACCCGGCCATCGCGAAGGGCTTGTAAACGGCGGTTGCGCAAACCCTGGCTCAATGCACCGTGCAAAGCCACGGCGGAAAAACCGACTTGTTGCAGGTCTTCGGCCAAGGCATCGCATTCGATTTGGGTGCTGGCAAACACAATCGCCTGGTCAATCGTGGTGTCACGCAACCAATGGTCAAGCAATTTGCGCTTGTGTTGCTGGTTGTCAGCCCAGAACAAAATCTGTTTGATATTGCTTTTTTGCTCTTGGGTGGATTCAATTTGCAGGCGCTGCGGCGTACGCATGATGCGCGCGGCCAGTTGTTGAATGCGTGGCGCGATGGTGGCGCTGAACATCATGGTCTGGCGGCGGGATTCAGTCAGTTTGTGGATATCGGCCAGGTCTTCGGCAAAGCCCAAGTCCAGCATGCGGTCGGCTTCGTCAACCACCAAAAACTGCACTTTGCTCAGGTGCAATTGTTTGGAACGCTGCAAATCCAGCAGACGTCCCGGGGTGGCGACGACCAAATCAGCATTGTGCAAACGCGCAATCTGCAAGGGGTAAGGCATGCCGCCGACCACACAGGCCACACGCAAACCTTTGCAATGTTTCACCAGATCAATCGCGTCCTTGGCCACTTGCTGGGCGAGTTCACGCGTCGGGCACAGCACCAAAGCGCTGGGGAAAGCCGGTTTGACATGACGGGTATCGGTCGGGTTTTTACGGCGCGGTTTTTTAGGCAATTCCTCGCCGTTGGCCTTGGCCTGCTCGACTTTCAAAGCCCATTCTTTGGCTTCTTCTTTTTCCAGTGCCTGGCGCTCTATCAAGATAGTGTGCAGCACCGGCAATAAGAAAGCGGCGGTTTTGCCACTGCCGGTCTGACTGGAGACCAGCAAATCGTTGGCGGGTTTGTCGGCGTTGTCTTGCAAGGCCAGCGGAATGGCTTTGAGCTGCACATTCGTGGGCGAGGTGAAATTCAGGTCGCGCACAGCGGCCAGCAATTCTTCCGCCAAACCCATTTGGGCAAACGCGTTAGGGGTTACAGGTTTTGTCTCAGCGACAGCAGGCGCAGGTGTGTCAGAGGCGTGATCGTTCATGGCGTCAGCCGGGGAATGCAAATTCAAATCGTCCATTGTGTTTTAGCCCGCACCTGATAAGGTGAGGCGGCTCCGTTCAAAGGTTGGAAAAAACATCAACCTTCAAACAAAGCATGCTGCAAAACATTTGCAACGCGGTTCCAAAAGAACCCAAGGTGTGAGGAGGATGTAGCAATGTCACACCGTCAGGTGCAACTCAGGGTATTCTCGCACGAAAACCGGATGCTGATCGGTTTATTAGTGACTACTTACAGTTTCAAGAAATGCTCGCGGTAATGCGCAAGTTCGTCTATGGACTCGTGCACGTCGGCCAGCGCGGTATGGCTTTGCTGTTTTTTGAACGAAGCGTATACCTCTGGCTTCCAACGTTTAGACAGCTCTTTCAGGGTGCTGACATCCAGGTTGCGGTAATGAAACCAGCCCTCTAACTTCGGCAGGTACTTGAGCAAAAAACGCCTGTCCTGCCCGATGGTGTTGCCGCACATGGGTGCGACGCCTTTGCTGACGTATTTTTTGATGAACTCGATCAACTGTTCTTGCGCCTGTGCTTCGGTGACCGTGGAGGCTTTGACTTTGTCGATCAATCCGCTTCTGCCATGCGTGCCTTTGTTCCAGGCATCCATACCGGCCAGCAAGGCATCACTTTGGTGAATCACCACCACAGGGCCTTCGATACGCGGCGTGAGGTCCGGGCCGGTGATGACCACAGCAATTTCCAGCAAACGTTCTTTTTCCGGATCCAAGCCGGACATCTCACAATCAAGCCATACGAGGTTGTTGTCGTTTTTGGCCAAAGTGGCAGTGGTTTGCGCGGCTGGGGTGGGTTCTGAAGTCATTCGGTCATTGTCCCTCAAGCGCACAGTGCCTAAGCGCTTGAAGGAAAATGCCTGTTTGCCGACGACAGCTTGTGCCTCTATTCAAGCCTGTTCCTGAAAAGCCCTACACTCACAAAATGATGTCACCTATGAATTTCACGCTGCTGTTTGCAGCTTTGTTGTTGATCAATTTATTGCTCAAACTCTGGCTGGCCAACCGCCAAATACGCCATGTGGCCAATCACCGCGAACAAGTTCCTGCCGACTTCGCCGATGCCATCAGCTTACCTACCCACCAAAAAGCCGCCGACTACACCTTGGCCAAACTGCGCTTAGGTCATTGGGACCTGGCGCTGGATGCATTGGTGCTGCTGGGCTGGACTTTGATGGGTGGCTTGAGCTTGCTGGATGGCTGGTTACTGGAAGTCGTCGGTGCAGGCATGCTGCAACAGCTGTTACTGGTAGCGGGCTTTATGTTGGTCAGCGGCGCACTGAATCTGCCGGTGTCTTACTACCAGACGTTTCATCTGGAGCAGCGTTTCGGTTTTAACAACATGACCGTCGGTTTGTGGGTCAGCGATTTGCTGAAAAGTACCTTGGTGGGCGCGGTGCTCGGCCTGCCGCTGATCTGGGCCGTGTTGCAACTCATGCAGTCCGGCGGCAGTTTGTGGTGGTTGCTGGCCTGGGCCCTGCTGGTGGCTTACCAGTTGTTCGTCATGTGGATTGCACCCAACTTCATCATGCCGCTGTTCAACAAATTCCAGCCTTTGGAAGATACCGAACTCAAAGACCGGGTGAATGCTTTGATGCAACGCACAGGCTTCAAATCAGACGGCTTTTTTGTGATGGACGGCAGCCGCCGCTCGGCCCACTCGAATGCGTATTTCACCGGTCTGGGCAAGCAAAAACGCGTGGTGTTTTTCGATACCTTGCTGAAAACCTTGAGCCCCAGCGAAATGGAAGCCGTATTGGCCCACGAACTCGGCCACGCCAAACTCAACCACATCCCCAAAGCGCTGTTGCGCAGCTTTCTGGTCACGCTGGTCGGCATGGCGGCTTTAGGCTGGCTTAGCACACAAGTATGGTTTTTTGAAGGCCTGGGTGTCAGACCGCATGCCATGTCTGCCAATGACGCACTGGCCTTGCTGTTGTTCATGCAAGCCGTGCCTTTGCTGACTTTCATCACCACCCCTTTGCGCGCGGCGCGCTCGCGCAAGCACGAATTTGAAGCAGACGCTTTTGCCAGCCAACACGCCAATGCTGTCGACCTGAAACACGCGCTGATCAAGCTCTACCAGGACAACGCTTCCACCTTGACCCCGGATCCGCTGTATGTGGCCTTCTACCACTCCCACCCGCCTGCCTCGCAACGCTTGGCACGTCTGACTGCATGACACAAAGTGGGCGTGTCGTCGC
>CANNRV010000072.1 GCA_947508145.1 Comamonadaceae bacterium | reverse complement strand
ATACCAGTCGGTGGCGGCTTTTGCTGTGGCCTCTTTATTGGCTTTATTGGCTTTGATCACCTTGGTCATCAAAACTTTCATTGAATGGCAGCAACAAAAACTCATGGCCGAATTGGCCGCACTGTCACCCGAACGACCTGTTAACTGAGACTATGTATGAGCATTGAAATTAGAAACATCAGCAAGCAATTTGGTGACTTCCACGCCTTGCGCCAAGTCAACTTGGACATTGCTTCGGGCGAACTGGTGGCGTTGCTCGGGCCGTCGGGCTGCGGCAAAACCACTTTGTTGCGCATCATCGCGGGACTGGAAACCGCAGACCAAGGAACGATTGCATTCAGTGGGGAAGACACCACGCATTTGCATGTGCGTGACAGGCAAGTGGGTTTTGTGTTCCAACATTACGCTTTGTTCAGGCATATGACGGTGTTTGAAAACGTCGCATTCGGATTGCGCGTGCGACCCAAACACACACGCCCCACTGAAGCCGCGATTCAAAAGAAAGTCCATGAATTGCTTAACCTGGTGCAACTCGATTGGTTGGGTGACCGCTACCCATCACAGTTGTCGGGCGGTCAACGTCAACGTATTGCGCTGGCACGTGCATTGGCTGTCGAGCCGCGCGTTTTGTTGTTGGACGAACCCTTCGGTGCCTTGGATGCCAAAGTGCGCAAAGACTTGCGTCGCTGGTTGCGTCGCTTGCACGAAGATTTGGATGTCACCAGTATTTTTGTCACACACGATCAGGAAGAAGCGCTTGAAGTGGCAGACCGTGTGGTGTTGATGAACAGCGGACGGGTAGAGCAGGTGGGTTCACCGCAGCAAGTCTGGGATAACCCGGCCAATCCGTTTGTTTATGGTTTTTTGGGTGATGTGAATTTATTCAAAGGCCGAAGCTCAGAAGGTGAAACACATACCTTTATCCGTCCGCATGATTTGGATGTGCGTCGCTATTCCCCGGGTGACACCGGCATCATTGCAAGATTGGAGCGGGCCTTGGTGGTGGGCTCTGTGGCCAGACTTGAATTGGTGTCTAACGACGACAGTTCAACGCCTGACATCATCGAAGCTGAAATACCCGCGAATGAATTCAGAGACCAACATTATGTGGAAGGTGAGTTGCTGGTGTTGACGCCTAGAAAGTCGCAGGTGTTTGTGGCACCACAAGCAGCCTGATGTCACGCAATAAGCTGAGGTGCAATTGCATTCAGATAAGCACTATGACGCATATCAGTATGCGAATATATTTCTTGGGTATTTTTTGATATCTATGTAAATTAAAGCTATGCCTCATACACATAGGAGCATGGCATGTCATATATCCGCGAACAAAATAATCCATTGATTCAACAACTGCTGCAAGAGCATGACCGTTTGGGGGTTGATAAGCAAACCGAAAGACAGGCTTTGCAGCGCAGGATTTTGTTTTTGATGACAACTATCAAGATGCATGAACTAGAAGACGAGCGAAATCAGCCCGTAAAAAAGACCAGAGAAAAAACTTCGCTCTGGTCTTCTTCATTTGCTTCTGTTTGAAGTGTCATTCAGCGCACGGTGGTATTCGGTCAGCTGCAATGAATCAATAACCCGGATGAGTTCATCAAAATTTAGATGCTCCTTGTAAAAAATTTTCATGCTATGGATTGAAGCCTTGCTAGACAAGGATTGGATACTTATATCTATATTTGTTTTACTTATGCGTAGGCATCCATAGAAGCCAGTTGTATGAGCATATACATATTGATTCTTCGACATACGCAGATTTCAAAGCTATCGTTGGCTTTTCATGCATTCACGGAAGACAACAATGAAAATTGAAACCATTGCAGTTCACGCCGGCTACAAGCCCGACCCCGTCACCAAGGCTGTGGTGCCGCCCATTTACCAAACTGTGGCTTATGCCTTTGACAGTGCACAGCACGGTGCTGATTTGTTTGACTTGAAAGTGGCGGGCAATATTTACACCCGCATCATGAACCCCACGCAATCGGTGTTGGAAGAAAGAGTTGCTGCTCTGGAAGGCGGTATCGCTGCACTGGCCTTGGCCTCTGGTCAAGCTGCCATCACCTATGCAATCCAAACCATCGCTGAAGCCGGTGACAACATTGTGTCTTCCAGTGCGCTTTATGGAGGTACATACAATTTATTTGCACATACGTTCCCGCAGTTTGGTATTCAAACCCGTTTTGCAGACTATAAAAATCCAGCCAGCTTTGAGCCATTGATTGACGCCAACACCAAAGCCATTTACGTGGAGTCCCTTGGTAATCCTCAGGGCAATATCACTGATATTGAGGCCATAGCTGCTATCGCACATAAGCACGGCCTGCCTTTGATTGTGGACAACACCGTACCCAGCCCTTATTTGTGGAGACCGATTGAACATGGTGCAGACATTGTGGTGCAGTCGCTGACCAAGTACCTCGGCGGGCATGGCAACAGTATTGGTGGAGCCATCATTGATTCAGGCAAATTTCCTTGGGCAGAGCATAAGACCCGGTTCAAACGTTTGAACGAACCCGATGTCAGTTACCACGGTGTGGTGTACACCGAGGCTTTGGGTCCAGCAGCTTTCATTGGTCGGGCGAGGGTGGTTCCTTTGCGCAATACCGGCGCAGCTATTTCGCCCTTCAATGCCTTTTTGATACTTCAAGGCATTGAGACCTTGGCGTTGCGCATGGACCGCATCAGCGATAACGCCTTGGCAGTGGCTGAATATTTGAAGAAACACGCCAAGGTGAAATGGGTTAACTATGCAGGTTTGCCAGATCATCCGGATCACGCATTGGTCCAAAAATATTTGCGTGATGGCAAAGCTTCCGGCCTGTTGACCTTTGGTGTTCAAGGTGGTCGCGAGGGTGGTGCTCGTTTCTTGGATGCACTTCAGTTGTTTACCCGGTTGGTCAATATTGGTGATGTGCGCTCTCTTGCTACTCATCCAGCATCCACCACCCACCGACAACTATCTCCGCAAGAGTTGGTGACATCTGGTGTGACTGAAGACACAGTGCGCTTGTGCGTGGGCATTGAACACATTGACGACTTGGTAGCAGACCTTGAACAAGCCTTGGCATTGGTCTGAGTTCGATTCATGAGCTATAGATTAATTTCGCATAAACAAACTGAAAAACAGTAGTTTGCTATTTGACTTACGCCCAATACAGTCAGTCTTCATGCGATGTTTGCATGAAGACAAACTTAAATTGGACACAAAGGCAGATCATGACTGTTGAACTACTTCTCGAAGGTAATTTGGAGGACTTAAATGCGATTTATGCACAAGCCCAGGCCGATAATCTTGGTTACGCTGGCGGTGTTTCTCCCGTCAAAGCTTGGCAAGTTTTTAGCCAAGGAGATGCGTTACTGGTCGATGTCCGGTCAAGTGAAGAGCGCAAGTTTGTCGGTCATGTCCCTGATAGCTTGCATGTTCCTTGGGCGACGGGCACCAGTCTGACCCGCAACCCCCGGTTCACACGCGAACTGGAAGCCAAAGTGGGAAAAGACCGTGTGGTTTTGCTGTTGTGCCGCAGTGGTAAACGTTCGATCTTGGCTGCTCAAGCAGCCACCAAAGCTGGATTTACTCATGTGTTCAACGTATTGGAAGGTTTTGAAGGTGAAATTGACTCGCATCAGCACCGAGGCGTTTCAGATGGCTGGCGTTTTCATGGATTATCTTGGGTGCAGGATTGATGAAGCCCACGTTTGACGTTCAGTCGGTAGTGTTGGCTTTGGCGCAGGAGCGCCAGCGCTGGAGAACATCGCAGCAACGCACCACTGAACCGGGTGGAAGAGAGTTGCCCTCGCGTGAGGCACTGACCCACATCATCGGCGGCTTGCGTGGCGCATTGTTTCCCATGCGTTTGGGTCCGCCAGATTTACGTCAGGAAAGTGAAGACTTTTATGTGGGTCACACCCTAGACACAGTATTGCATTCGCTTTGGCAGCAGGTGGTTCTGGAGTTGCGCTACGCCAGCCGCCATGAAGATGCCACTGCCACTGCCCCAAGCATGGAGCATCGAGCGCACGCAGTGGTGGATGCTTTCAGCCGTTCATTGCCTGAGGTACGCGCCTTGCTTGACAGTGATGTGATTGCTTCATTCGAAGGTGACCCGGCTGCCCGCAGTGTGGACGAAGTACTGCTTTGTTACCCGGGTGTTGAGGCCATGATTCACCACCGTTTGGCCCATCGTTTGTACTTACTGGGTGTGCCCTTGTTGGCCCGTTTGGTAGCAGAGTTGGCACATGCACAAACGGGTATTGATATTCATCCGGGGGCACGTATCGGTGCTGGATTTTTCATTGATCACGGTACCGGTGTGGTCATTGGTGAAACCGCAGTGATTGGTAAACGGGTGCGTTTGTACCAAGCGGTTACTTTGGGAGCCAAAAGTTTCCCTGTGGATAGCCATGGCAACCCTGTCAAAGGATTGCAAAGGCATCCGACCTTGCAAAATGACGTGGTGATATATGCAGGTGCCACCGTGCTTGGCTGCGTGACCATAGGAGAGGGTGCCACGATTGGTGGCAATGTGTGGGTGACCCATGATGTACCTGCGGGCGCGCACCTCACACAAGCCAGATCTCAGCGTAACGAGCAAGCTTTATCTACTTCTTGATTTCATTGATTGGAGAACTTCATGTCAGACACACACCAACCTCAACTCGCCCTGAGCGACAACGCTGCACGGCAGCTGGCCAATGCCACCAAAACCGTACCGGTTTTAACCACCATTTCCCCGCGTTGGTTGGTGCATCTGCTGCAATGGTCACCTGTAGAGGCCGGTATTTACCGTTTGAACAAAGTTAAAAACCCGCAAAACGTGTCGGTGACTTGTGCCAAACGCGATGAATCTGAATTGCCGCAAACCTTTGTGGATTACGAAGACCACCCGCGTGAGTATTTTCTGAATGCAGTTTCAACTGTGCTGGATGTACACACCCGTGTCAGCGATTTATACAGCAGCCCGCATGATCAAATCAAAGAACAGTTGCGCTTGACAATTGAAACGATCAAAGAAAAACAAGAAAGTGAATTGATCAATAACGCTGACTACGGCTTACTGGCCAGCGTTGCGCCTGATCAAATTATTTTTCCTCTGACCGGTGCACCAACGCCAGATGACTTGGACGAATTGCTCACCAAGGTATGGAAAGAGCCTGCTTTCTTTTTGACACATCCATTAGCTATCGCTGCATTTGGCCGTGAATGCACGCGACGCGGTGTGCCACCCCCCACCGTCAGTTTGTTTGGTTCACAGTTTTTGACTTGGCGCGGCGTGCCCTTGATCCCCAGCGATAAAGTGCCCGTGTCTGATGGGAAGACCAAAATTTTGTTGTTGCGTGTCGGTGAGAAGCGCCAAGGTGTGGTCGGTGTGTACCAGCCGGGGTTGGCTGGGGAGCAAAGCCCGGGTCTGTCCGTGCGGTTCATGGGTATAAACCGCAGCGCCATTGCCTCTTACCTGATCAGTTTGTATTGCTCACTGGTGGTCCAATCAGACGATGCGTTGGCCGTGTTGGAAGATGTTGAAATTGGAAAATTCCATGACTATCCCGACACCTACAAATGAGGTGCAAAGTCCGTTGGACTTACGCACGCTTGCCTCTTTGGCCAATGAATTTTTCGCAGCATTGCCTGGAGATATGCCCGCAGTTTCAGGCAATTTACCAAGCAGCACAGTGCCGGGCACCAGTGCTCTGGGCGGTGTAACTGCGCCCACCAATGTATTGCCTGCGGGAAGTGCATTAGGTCCGATAAGTAATGGGCCGCAAACGCCTGGTGCCTATGTTCCTGGTAGCAACATGGTGCCCCAGTCCCCCCAAAGCGCTGTCTCTATGGTCGCTTCTACACCGGCGCTTGTACCTCATGCTGCTGCGCCCAATGGTCTGCCTGAAAACGTGGCTACGGTGCCACCTGCTATCGATGGTCGTTTAGGTGGCGTGGTGTTGGGTTCGCCTCAAGCTTACGGCAGTTCACAAGATGCGCCGTTGGACACATCAGGTTTGGGGTTCCCCGGTTTAGATGACATCAAAGCCTTGTTACTCGGTATTGACCATCGCCAGCCTAGCGTGCCGGTTGATAACAAGAGCGGGAAACTGCCATCAAGCAACTCTGCGGACTATTACTTTGCATCACCGCAGCGACAAACACATGGTTTTTCAGAGCGCGTGCCGCATGCCGACGAGTCCCGTCACCCTGCATTTGATGTGAATGCGGTACGTCGTGACTTTCCCATTTTGCAAGAGCGTGTGAACGGCAAACAATTGGTGTGGTTTGACAATGCAGCCACCACGCACAAACCTCAGCAGGTGATTGACAGGCTTTCCTATTTTTACGCGCATGAAAATTCCAACATCCACCGTGCAGCGCACGAACTGGCTGCCCGTGCCACAGATGCCTACGAGGCTGCACGCACCAAGGTCAAAGACTTTTTAGGTGCTGGCTCAGTCGAGGAAATCATTTTTGTGCGAGGCGCCACCGAGGCCATCAATTTGGTAGCCAAAACCTGGGGTGTGCAAAACGTGGATGCGGGTGACGACATCATTGTTTCCCATCTGGAACACCACGCTAACATCGTGCCTTGGCAACAACTGGCGGCGTTCAAAGGTGCCAATTTGCGCGTGATACCTGTGGATGACAGCGGGCAAGTACTGCTGGATGAGTACAAAAAATTGCTGTCAGACCGCACCAAGATAGTGGCTGTTACTCAAGTGTCTAACGCTTTGGGAACCGTGGTTCCTGTCAAAGAAATCGTTGCACTGGCCCACCGTGCAGGTGCAGTGGCCTTGGTTGATGGTGCGCAATCTGTTAGTCATATGCGTGTCAATGTGCAAGACATAGACGCAGACTTTTTTGTATTCTCAGGCCACAAAGTGTTTGGTCCAACAGGCATTGGCGTGGTTTACGGTAAACGAGATTTGCTTGAGCACATGCCCCCTTGGCAGGGTGGTGGCAACATGATTGCCGATGTGACGTTTGAGAAAACCATTTACCAACCACCACCCAACAAATTTGAAGCAGGCACTGGCAATATCGCTGATGCTGTGGGTTTAGGTGCAGCGATTGATTACGTGCAACGTATTGGTTTGGAAAATATCGCGCGTTATGAGCATGATTTGCTGGCTTATGCCACCCACCATTTAAAACCGATTCCCGGTGTTCGCTTGGTGGGTACCGCGCATGACAAAGCAAGTGTCTTGTCTTTTGTATTGAAGGGCTATTCCACAGATGAAGTAGGGCAGGCATTGAACCAAGAAGGCATTGCAGTGCGTACCGGACACCATTGCGCACAACCCATTCTGCGCCGCTTTGGACTCGAAGCAACGGTGCGGCCTTCACTGGCCTTCTACAACACATGTGAAGAAGTGGACAGGTTTATTGCATTGATTCGGCGACTGAGTTCCACTCGGATCTAAACAACATTAAAAAAACAGGATATCAATGAATTTTCAGCAACTGCGTTTTGTTCGTGAGGCTGCTCGAAATCGATTCAATTTGACTGAAGTCGCGGCCAATCTTCATACATCCCAGCCCGGTGTCAGCAGGCAAATCGGTGAATTGGAAAGCGAATTAGGCGTCGATATTTTTGTTCGCAGCGGTAAACGGCTGACAGGGCTCACGCCCTTGGGTGAATCCTTGTTGCCTTTTGTCGATCGGATTCTGCATGATGCAGATAACTTGAAGCGTATCGGTGACGATTACAGCAACCGGTTGGACGGAAAATTGTCAGTGGCTGCTACGCACTCGCAAGCACGTTATGCATTGCCTCACGCAGTGCGTGATTTTCGCAAGCTGTTTCCCCAGGTGTCTTTGCATTTGCACCAAGGCTCACCCAAACAAGTGGCTGAAATGCTGTTGCATGGAGAGGCTGATATCGGTGTTGCCACCGAAGCTTTGGCGCTTTATCCTCAGTTGGTGACATTGCCATGCTACCGTTGGACACACAGCATCATCGTGCCGCCCAAACACCCTTTGTTATCAGTGGAGGGTTTGGTCAGCCTGGAGCAACTCGGTGCCTACCCGATCATCACCTACGAGCAAGGCTATACCGGTCGCTCACATATTGACCAAGCGTTTAAACAAGCAGGTTTGAACCCGGACGTGGTGTTGACGGCTATGGATGCTGATGTGATCAAGACTTATGTCGAGTTAGGCATGGGTGTGGGTATTGTGGCCTCCATCGCATTAGACGAAGAACGTGATGTGGGTTTGAAAATCATTGATGCCGGTCATCTGTTTGCGATCAATCAAACCCGCTTGGCCGTTCGGCAAGGCAATTGGCTCAGAGGTTTTGCCTACAGTTTTATTGAGAATTTCGCGCCTACCCTGACCAAAGACGTTGTTGAAAAAGCGATTGCCGATAACGGCAATACCAAAGCATAAGCAAATTACTTTTTAGGCTTAGCAAGTATTCGTATAAGCAACTGAAAAATCAGTCGTTCTCTTTTTTAGCTTTTATCTTCACAATTCCTTCATTGCCATATTGCATTTTTTTGAAGGAGTTCCATGTACAGCCGCCGTTTTGCGATTAAAGCTTTAACAGCATTTGCTTTGCCACTTGTGCTCAGTGTCAGTCAAGCACAAAGTCCTGTTAGCTTATTGAATGTCTCTTACGACCCGACCCGCGAGTTGTATGTCGAGTTCAATGCCGCCTTTGCCAAGCATTGGAAAGCAACTGCCGGTCAAGAGGTGACCATCAAACAGTCGCACGGCGGATCAGGCAAGCAAGCACGGTCAGTCATTGACGGTTTGGATGCCGATGTGGTCACACTGGCATTGGCCGGGGATGTGGATGCGCTCAGCAAACAAGCGCAGTTGATTCCCGCTAACTGGCAAAAGCGTTTGCCTCACAACTCATCACCTTACACCTCGACCATCGTCTTGGTGGTGCGTCAAGGCAACCCCAAAGGCATCAAGGACTGGGACGATCTGGTCAAGCCAGGTATCAGCGTCATCACGCCCAATCCGAAAACTTCGGGCGGTGCACGCTGGAACTATCTGGCCGCGTGGGAGTTTGCCAAACGCAAGTATGGCGGTGATGCCAAGGCGCAGGAGTTTGTCACCAAGCTCTATACCAATGTGCCAGTGTTGGATTCCGGCGCTCGCGGTTCTTCGGTAACGTTCGCACAGCGAAACCAAGGCGATGTGTTTATTTCCTGGGAAAACGAAGCGCATTTACTGGAAAAAGAATTCGGCTCTAAGGTGGATATCGTGTATCCGTCCATCAGCATTTTGGCCGAACCACCTGTGACTGTGGTTGACAAAAACGTGGATCGCAAAGGCACGCGCAAAGTGGCCGAGGCGTATTTGCAATACCTGTATTCCGACGAAGGCCAGGAAATTGCAGCCAAAAACTTTTACCGTCCCATCAACGAAAAGATCAAAGCCAAGTTTGAAAAAACACTGCCCAAGCTACCCCTGTT
>CANNRV010000071.1 GCA_947508145.1 Comamonadaceae bacterium | reverse complement strand
TAAGGGTAAACATCCTAGGGACAACCCGAGAACATTTTTTTGAATTCGGAATGCAGAATCCTATGGCTTTATGCAATTTCTGCTAAAGACCATTGAGTGTGCAAGTGAATTTTTTCAGGAGAGAGACGAATGAAAAAAAATGTACGGCGACTCGGTGCAGCATTCGGAGTAGTCATGACCAGTGTCATGCTGTCTCTGAGTGCCAGCGCCGGTGATGTCACCACTGACAGGCTGGTAAACAGCGAAAAAGAGCCAGGCAACTGGCTGAATCACCACGGCAACTTGGAAGCACACCGCTTCTCCGGTTTGGACCAGATCAACACCAAGAACATCAAAAACCTGAAGGTGGCATTCACCTGGGCGATGGGTGGAACACAAGGTGGTGGTAAGGATGTCATTCAATACCAATACGCTGGTTTGGAAGGCACACCTGTTGCTGAAGACGGCTTTCTCTACCTGACAACAGGTTGGGGCGTTGTCACCAAGCTCGACACCCGTGGCGGTACACCGCGCATGGTGTGGCAATACAACCCCGCTGCTGATCCCGACTACGCCACCACCGTGGCTTGCTGCGGTATCAACAACCGTGGTGCTGCGTTGGCCGGCAACATGGTCATCTCCCCTGTGATTGACGGCCGCATTGTTGCGCTGAACAAAACAGACGGCACCAAAATTTGGGAAGTCCAAGTGGCCGACCCAGGTAAATCCGAAGTGATTACCAATGCTCCCCTGATCGTCAAAGACATGGTTGTCACCGGCATGGCTGGTGCTGAGTACGGTGTGCGCGGTTGGATCGAAGCGCTGGACCTGAAAACAGGCAAACGCCGTTGGAGAACTTACACCATTCCTGGTCCCGGCGAACCCGGCCATGAAACATGGAAAGACAACCACGGTGCTTGGAAAACAGGCGGCGGCTCTACTTGGGTGACTGGTTCTTATGACCCTGAACTCAACATCATCGTTTGGGGTACAGCCAACCCAGGTCCTGACTGGGACAATGCTTTCCGTCCCGGCGACAACCTGTGGACTGACAGTACCCTGGCTCTGGATGCCGACACCGGCAAAATCAAATGGGGCTTCCAACACACGCCTAACGACCCGTATGACTACGACTCTGTGTCTGAAAACACATTCGTTGACACACAAGTCAATGGCAAGTTCGTTCGCACCACTTTGCACGCCAACCGCAACGGCTACGCCTATGCGCTGGATCGCAAAACTGGCGAATGTCTGTGGGGCACTCAGTTCGTCGACAAGTTGAACTGGAGCGGTGGCTTGGATTCCAAGTGCAAGCCCAAGGCTTACAACCCCAAGTCTGACGTTCAAAGCTATGTGAAGGGCACATCTGCTGGTCGTGGTACCGCAACCAAAGGTCGCGGCACTGTGGAAGGCGTGTTGGAACCCGGACACATGGGTGGCAAAAACTGGCCTCCAACTGCTTACAGCCCGCAAACTGGCATGTACTACATCCCAACCATTGAAGGCTGTAACAAAGCTTTTGCTGAAGTGGCCGAACCTTTCGATGCCAAGTCACGCAAATTGTTCTTGGGCGGCGCACCGTTCTCTACATTTGATGACCCGAATTGCGGCCGTATCAGCGGCAGTATCACAGCCATCGAAGTGGCCAGCGGCAAAGTCGTGAAGAAAGCCTACACCAAGCACCCCCAATTGGGCGGTTTGCTGACCACCGCTGGTGGCCTGGTGTTCTCTGGCTATGCTGAAGGCCAAGTGGTTGCACACGATGCAAACACCTTGGAAGAACTGTGGAGATTCGAAACTGGCTCAGCCATCAACGCACCTCCCATGTCTTTCAGCGCTGACGGCAAGCAATACATCGCTATCGAGGTTGGCCTCGGCGGTGCATGGCCACAGTGGTTCGTGTCTGCTACACCTGAACTCAAAGCTCAGGTTCCAAGCAACATGCTCTACGTTTTCGCTCTGCCTTAAGCAGGTGTAAATGAATGCGGTCTGGTGTTCCACACCGGGCCGCATTTTTAATGTGATTGTGTGTATTCAAGTTTTCTGAAGATAAAGGTAAGGTTGACGTGATGAAAGTCCTGACATCAAATTTGCTGCGGAGTCTGGTGCTGTGTGTGCCGGTGTTTGCTACATGTTTGCCAATTGCGGCAGTTGCACAAGAAGATGACCGTCCCGTCATTGTGGTGCCTCGTGGCGGTGGTAAGGAGACTTTCTCCAGGTTTTGCACGACATGCCACATGCCTGACGGACGTGGTGGTCAAAACGAAGGTGGTTATGGTGCTGATTTGCGCGTGACCAAACTCACTGTCGATGAAGTGGTTGGCGTGGTGACCAATGGTCGTCAGTCCAAAGGCATGCCTTCATTCAAGGGCATCATTGATGATGAAAAGATTGGCCTGGTTGCCAATTACGTCAAAACTGTGATCAAGCTCAAGGAATAAGTTGTTTTTCTTTCAGCAAAAAGGCCGCGTGTGCGGCCTTTTTTTATGGCAACTGTTTGACTGAACAGATGCGCAAAGCGATGTGAATTATTTTGCCGGGTACTTGGCTTGTACCGCTGCCAGTTGCTCAGGTGTCATGCGCTTTTTCAAGGAGTCCAAGACCGATTGGAAATCCAAGCGGGAATAAGATTCATTGCGCTGCATGGCTTCTTGCACCCATTCATAGGCTTGCAGATAATTTTTATGGCCACCCATGCGAACTTCCATGTAAATCATTTTTAACAGCACGCGCCCGTTTTTGTTTTTGCGGGCTGCAAGTTGGTAGCCAATGTCTCTGGCCTGTGACAAATCGCCGATTTCACGGCCATGGTCATACGCATCGCGGCCTTTGATGAAAAGTGACAGGCTTTCGTTTTCATAAGCGCATTCTTTTTCATCTTCGTAGGGACAGACAAAGCCTTCTTGCGCGTGAGAAACGTTGCTGGCCAATGAGGCAAGCACCAGTGCGAAGCCTGCCAAGGTGTGGTGACGCATTGAATAAGAGAGTAAGTTCATAAGTCGGGGGTGAGAAAAGAAATGCGTTTGAAAAATCAGTTGTTGCCAGCCATGTCTTTGCCATATTTGACCACCCTGGCTGTATCGAAATAATAGGTGACATCGCCAAAGCGTCCACTGGTGTCCATGTCATAAATGGCAACCATGGGAACTTTGAAAAAATCGCCACTGGATTTATGCTGGGCTTCCCAGGTATAGACGACTGCTGCGGTGCGGCCATGCACAATGATTTGTTTGACGTTGTACTCGGCTTTGAATGCTTTGAATTCGGCTGTGAAAAACTCAGTGAATTCTTTTTTTCCGCTTTGGCTTGAAAAAGGGCTTTGCCGTTTGACGTTGTCTGAAAAATATTTGACCCACTCTGAAATATCGCCGGACTCCATGGCCTGGTTATAGCCATTCATGGCTTGGCGGATGATGGACTCTACTTGCATTTCCACCGAGCCAGCGGCATGCGAATTCAGGCTGAATAACAGACCCAATGAAAGTAAAAAATGGGACAGGTGACGTTGGATCCGCAGCATGAAAAAAACTCCTGAGTGCTAAAAATTAACAGTAAAAAAGTCTAGATGATTTCAGTGCTTATCGCAATAGCGTTTTACGCTGATTCAAGAGCTAAAGAAGGACATTTTCACCATTTGCAAGAGTGATGAGCTCAACCAACTGGTGTGTGTGCGCTAAAGAGATCAGATCAGACCCGGTTGTCAGTCGTTTGCACTGCATATCGGGTGCGCAACTTATTTTGACCAGCAGGAACTGGTGTCAGCTTGTGCGCCTCTGAGCCCGGACTGGTCCAACGTCAATACGCCGCAATTGTCAGCACGCTGGCTGCCTTTGGGCGAAGCGCTCAACACATAGGTTTGCCCCAGACTTTTGACAGACAGCTGATACCGCAGGTCTGGGCTTTGCCATACTGAATCAGGCAGTGTCCCCGGGTAACTGCCTTGGGCGATGGCTGCTTGTTCCAACCATTGCGCACTTTTTAGCAGCGCCACTTTGGCCAGTTGCCTTTGGCTTTTGGCCTGTGCGGTTTGGTAAACCGGCATGGCAAACGCAGTCAACATGCCAATGATGGCCATGACGCACACCAGTTCAAGCAAGCTAAAGCCCTGTTGAGAATGCGTTTGGTACTTGAAAATCATGGTTGCAACTCCAGTACGCTTTGCATATCTGCCAGTCGCAGCGGCTGCATGCTGACCGACCAAGCTGCGGGTTGCCACACGGCTTGCCAAGCCGATTGAGTGGCACGTGTGCGCGATTGCGCCAATGCCGTGATGCGGTAAGTCAACGTGCTTGAGGGCATAGTCGCACTGGCAGGGCTTGGCCAAATTTCCACCCAATACATCACGCTGTTATCTCCTTGGTCCGGCAGCGTGATGGCCATGCTTTGTCGGGTGCTCCAGTCGGACACTTTGTTCACCTTGAGCAATGCCCGGCATATGCCTTTCACACAGGAATTGGCTGGCAATGTCGTTTGCCATTGCATCCATTGCGCGGCATCGAGTGGAAAGGTGGTTTGCGTCGCGTTCATCGCATTCGAGCTGATGCGATTCGCCACCTCGCTGATTGCCGCCAATGCAGATTGGCGCAATTGCCATTTTTCAAGCCCGCTGCGGCTCCAGCCTTGAGACAGCGCCATATTTCGCCAGCAGGCCAACAGCAACACGCTGCACAGCATGGACAGGGCCAGCACCGTGGGAAGCGCCAAACCGGTTTGCTTCATTTGCAAATGGTTTGCCTTCAATGTCATATTTGCCATGGCATATTGCATCAATGTATTCATGGACCGGCATGCGGCAGAAACAGCACAGCTCGCCAGGCTTGGGCGCCGTTTTTCAGCGCAGTTTCTGTATTGCACGACAGGGTGCCGGGTGACAGCGACACGCCGGGCGGGCGGATTTGCAAACACACACTGACGGCTCTTACCTGTTGCCAGTTGCTCACCTGCGAAGCCTTGCGCCATTGCAGTTGTTGTGATTGATCATCGGTGCCTGGCGGGCTGACGCGCTCTGCATAGCGAAAACGCATATCGTCAATGTATTCGGCCAGCGTCTGGTAGGTGGTGTTGCTTCTAGCGGTGTCTTTGCAAGTCAGTTCGCGTTGGCTGTTGCGTCTGAAATCGTCTTGCAGCCATGTTTGCGTGGATGCTTCATGGCCTTGGCAATCTGCAGGCGTGAGGCTGCGCCATTGGTTCAATTGCAAGCTGGTGTCGTTGCCGCTCAAGCTCGCGGGCAAGCGTGTCAATACCGCCGCGCCTTGTGTGTTCAGGCTTAACTCGGGTGCTGCGGCGCGCTGCACACGCTCACGCATCAGTTGAATGGCTTTGTGCAATTGCAGTTGCGTGTCTGACTGGTTTTGCAGCATCAACTGGCTGCGCTGTATCCACGCGAAAGCGCTGAATGCGGCCAACACCACCACCATGCCCAAGCCCATGCCGATCATGCATTGAACCAGACCTTGTCCGCGCTGAGTGCGGTGCATCATCACAGTCTCCACGAGGTTTGCCAGCAGTTGTACCGAGGCGGGCAATCCGGCACCGATGCGCTGAATGACGCATCAGACACGCCAGGCCAGGCAAGCAAGAGGTCAACCCTGGGTTCACCGCTGACAGCGGTTTGCACTTGTGCGCGGGCCTGCGGCAGGCGTTGTCGCCACTCCGCCAACCACTCAGACAAATCTGCTTGCGCCCATTGCTGGGCATTGCAGGCCAGCAGTTTGCAGTCGCCTGTAGAAGGCGAGTCATACAAGCCCAATTGGTACCAGCGCCAAGCCCCCGGATGCACTTGCATGCGCTGTGACAAATCCTGTGCCATGGCCACCGCATGTTGTAATGAGAGCGCTTGTCGCTGCGCTTGAAAAGCTTGCAATTGCCAGCCCATTAAACCCACACACAGCAGATTGAGCACCATCAACGCCGCCAACGCTTCCAACACGGAAAAGCCTTGTTGCTTGAGGTGTGTGGCTGTCATGAGCAGCTCGCTGCGTTGACCATGCGCAAGCGTCCGGCGGTATTGATGCAGATACTTCGCACCACGCTGCTGTTGGCTTTGAGGGGGCGGACCACCAGTCGCAAGCCACCTGCCACAGGTTCGCCTTGCGCATTGATGGGCAACTGGTTTTGCGCAGGCGCCAGAGTGACGCTGAGCTCACCGCTCAGGGCATTGTTTAAAAGGGGAGCTTGCTTGGCGCTGGCGGGGTTCACCAGTTCCCAGCCACAGCGCCAATCGCCATTGGCCAATGGTGTTCTGTCGCAGTTATTCAGACGTTGCAATTGGAGTGCCTGTCCGGTGCGCATGGCTTGCAGGCGGGCTGTTTGCAGATCTGCGGCCCAAGCCTGCGCAGCGTTTTCCACACGCGCCCGCCACTGCCATTGCCCGATGGCAGGTGCAGCCAAGGTAGCGGCAATGCCAATCAGTGCAGCCACTACACACAACTCCGCCAGGCTGTAGCCGAGCATATGTGTGCGGCTGCTCAAAGGCAACAGTGGCTTAACTTGTTTGGAGAAAGGCGAAAAAAATAGCGGGTACATGCCCGCTATCTTGCAGAGTCAGCGCTGAAAAAAATGTGCTTTGTCACCCGTTAAAGGGTGCGGTGTTAACGCCTGAATTCGTCGACCAGGGTTTTGAATTCATCCACGTCTTCAAAGCTACGGTAAACGCTGGCAAATCGCACATAGGCCACTTTGTCTAGCTTTTTCAATTCGCGCATCACCAATTCACCAATGCGCGTGGAGGCGACCTCGCGTTGGGCCAGGGTCAGCAATTTGTCCTCGATACGCTCGATGGCCGCATCTATTTGCTCGGTGCTGACCGGGCGTTTACGCAAGGCCAAATTGAGCGAGCCGCGCAATTTGCTGCGTTCGTATTCAATGCGTCTGCCGTCTTTTTTCACCACCGCCGGGTAACTGACATCGGCGCGTTCATAGGTGGTGAAACGTTTTTCGCAATGGCTGCAAGAGCGGCGGCGGCGAATGGAGTCGCCCTCATCAGACATGCGGGTCTCCATGACCTGGGTTTCCACATGGCTGCAAAAAGGGCACTTCATACGGTGTTACCCATAGACCGGAAAACGGCTGGTGAGGGCGTGCACTTTGGCCCGTACTGCGGCGATATGCGCCTCGTCGTTCGGGTGTTCCAGCACATCGGCGATCAAGTGGGCAGTCGCACGTGCTTCTTCGTCCTTGAAGCCGCGGGTGGTCATTGCCGGTGTGCCGATGCGCACGCCGCTGGTGACCATGGGTTTTTCCGGGTCGTTAGGAATGGCGTTTTTGTTGATGGTCATGTGGGCGTTGCCCAAAGCGATTTCAGCCGCTTTACCGGTGATGCCTTTGGAGCGCAAGTCAACCAGCATGACATGGCTTTGGGTGCGACCGCTGACGATACGCAAACCGCGTTCAGTGAGAGTTTGTGCCACGATCTCTGCGTTTTTAAGCACCTGTTGTTGGTAGGTTTTGAAGCCAGGGTCCAGCGCTTCTTTGAATGCCACGGCCTTGGCCGCGATGACGTGCATCAAGGGACCGCCTTGCAAGCCGGGGAACACGGCGCTGTTGATGGCTTTCTCGTGTTCGGCTTTCATCAGGATGATGCCGCCGCGCGGGCCGCGCAAACTCTTGTGCGTGGTGGACGTCACCACATCGGCATGCGGCACCGGGTTGGGGTAGACACCGGCGGCAATCAAACCCGCGTAATGCGCCATGTCCACCATGAAGATGGCACCGATTTCTTTGGCCACCTTGGCAAAGCGGGCGAAGTCGATATGCAAGCTGTAGGCGGAAGCGCCTGCAATGATCAGCTTGGGTCGCGTGGCCAGCGCCTTGGCTTGCATGGAGTCGTAATCGATTTCTTCTTTGGCGTTCAAGCCGTAGCTCTCTACCTTGAACCATTTGCCCGACAGGTTCAGCGGCATACCATGTGTCAGGTGACCGCCTTCGGCCAAGCTCATGCCCATGATGGTGTCGCCGGGTTTCAAGAAAGCCAAAAACACCGCTTGGTTGGCTGACGCGCCGCAATGCGGTTGCACATTGACAGCATCTGCGCCGAATAGTTGTTTTGCCCGGTCGATGGCGAGTTGCTCGGCCACATCCACGTTTTCACAACCGCCGTAATAACGCTTGCCCGGATACCCTTCGGCGTACTTGTTGGTCAGCTGCGTGCCCTGCGCTTGCATGACCGCAGGCGAGGCGTAGTTTTCACTCGCAATCAATTCAATATGGTGTTCCTGGCGCTGGTTTTCAGCTTGGATGGCAGCCCAGAGTTCCGGGTCGGTGTGAGCAATCAGTTGCGAGCGTGGGTACATGGGTTCTCCAATTGAAAATATCAGGGTTTGTTATTGGCAGGTTTGAAAGGGCTGAGACTTTTGGCTTTGTCCCACAGTTCAATCAAACCATCGTCTGTGTTGGGTTTGCTGTTGATGATGGACACGTGTTTTCCGCTGGCAATGTCTTTTAAACGTTGTTGCTCGGCCAGTACTTTCAACACATAGCCGCCGTCTTCACCGCTGTTGCCGGCACCCACATACTGGCGCAAACCAGCTTCGATGCCGCCATTGCGGTCAATGGCTTCTTTCAGAACGCTGGCACCGACGCGCAAATTGGCGATCGGGTCAAAGGCGGCAAATTCACCGCCGAAGTTGTCGTATTTTTCGGTGTGCACATCGGTACGCACTTGCATCAGGCCTTGTGCGCCCATGGTGCTTTGGGCAAAAGGGTTGAACGCGGATTCAATGGCCATCACCGCCAGAATCAAGGTGGGGTCCAGTTTCTTTTGCGGACCGAATTCATAAGCCTCGGCCACCAGCGCACTGATGGGCTCGGGCGCGACCCTGTATTTGCGACTCAACCACATGGCCAAGGCGGCTTGTTCTTTCGGCAGGTCTTGTGGATCAACAGCGGTGGCGCGGTCCACAGCGCTGGCATCTTCGTCGAAGCTGAAGTCCAGGCCATGGCGTGTTTGCAGCCAGTCAATCAGCTGGATTTCAATGTTGTCGCGCAAATTAGGTTGGGAACTGAAGATCAAGAGGAAACAAAACACAGCCAATCCCAGCAGGGCCAGTCCGCTGTGGGTGATCAGAAAAAAGCCCTGACCCACATCGGCGAGGAATACTTTTGTCGATTGCTTGAATGATTCGATCAGTTGCATGGCCGCATTTTAAGCTTCGCCCCCCTCAGTCCCTGTCACAATACACGGCTTAGCCCAAACGGGTACAACTTAGCGAACAAAACGCCGTGAACTCCCCCAACAACAGTTCCCATGACCTGTCCACCTTGGACTCCCTCACCGGCGGTGCCTTGACCGCACCGACCTCCAGCGAACGGCTCTCGCGTGTGCGTGAATGGTTGATCACAGAACCCGCGCTGGACTTGCTGCAACAGGTCTTCAAAGAATTAAGTTCGCGCGATAAAGGGGCTGCCAAGCCCGTCAAAGAAAAAATCGACGACATGCGGCGCGCCAAAACCCAAGATGC
>CANNRV010000070.1 GCA_947508145.1 Comamonadaceae bacterium | reverse complement strand
TTGCAAACACACATCAAGTCGCCGCACAGCCTGTGGGGCTTGCTGGTGCACCCGGATTTGATCCGCTTGAATTTCGGCGTGTTCGCTTTGTATGCGGTGCAACTCGCTTCCTGGGTCGCCATTCCCGCGCTGCTGGTGCAAGCAGGTGTGGCCAGCACCGACCACGGCTATGTGTATTTGCCCGCCGTGCTGCTGTCATTTGTATTCATGGGCATGACCCTGTTTCCGCTGGAACGCAAAGGCCATTTGCGCCCGCTGTTTCTGGCCTGTATTGCGCTGGTGCTGTTGGTGCAAGCTGCCTGGGGCTGGATGGCCTGGGCCGGTGAACCGCAACTCTGGCTGCTGGCCGTGCTGCTGTTTTTCTTTTTCTGCGGCTTCAACGTGCTGGAAGCCAGCCAACCCAGCCTGGCCTCGCGGCTGGCACCCGCAGGCTCACGCGGTGCGGCGCTGGGCGTGTACAACACCTTGCAGTCGCTGGGCATTTTTGCGGGCGGCGCGTTCGGCGGCTGGCTGGTCAAACGCGGCGGTGCGCACGGGGTTTTCCTGGCCAGCGGCCTGCTGATGCTGGTCTGGCTGGTCGTGGCTTGGCACACCCGGTATGTGCGTAGCGCACCTTCAGCGAGCGTCACAACGCACTGATCTCTTCAGAGTCCAAGACGCATAATCTGCATTCATACACCACTTATTCACTGTTACATCAAGAGGAACACCATGGCATCCGTCAACAAAGTCATTCTGCTCGGCAACTGCGGCCGCGACCCCGAAGTGCGTTATTTGCCCAGCGGCCAGGCCGTGGCCAATGTGTCCATCGCCACCAGCAGCAAACGCAAAGACAAAAACAGCGGCGAAATGGTGGAAGACACGCAATGGCACAGAGTCACGTTTTATGACCGCTTGGCCGAAATCGCCGGTGAATACGTGAAAAAAGGCCGCCCGATTTACGTGGAAGGCCGCTTGAAATACGGCGTGTACACCGACAAAACCACCGGCGTGGAAAAGAACACCGTCGACATCATCGCCACCGAATTGCAATTGCTCGGCGGGCGCGAAGGCATGGGCGCACCTTCCGGTGAGGACGGCGGCGCACGCAGCGCACCTCGCGCAGCAGCACCGGCGGCGGCTAAGGCACCGGCAGCAGCGAAGTCCGGGTTTGATGACATGGATGACGATATTCCATTCTGATCTTTCTTCTGCTTGATCAGATGAATCAAAAGCCTCAAGTGAGAGTCACTTGGGGCTTTTTTTATGAAAAATAACTCTTAAAAGCAATAAAGCTAACTGTCCACTAAGCAAGCAATTGATAGTCACTGTTTTTTGAAACACGCAATGACTATTTAATTGCATTTTTTCGTGTGAGTTTTATTGCTACTTGGTATTTCGCAAATAACCAAACTCTAGAGGTACGCCTCCGCCAAATTAAACCACCCTTTAATTTGAACGGCAAGTATGAAAGCAATCTTTAATTAGATGCCGTGAAACACCCTCAACCTAACCCCCCTCACAGCACCTGCGCAATCGCCTTGCCCACATCCGTGGTTTTGGCCGTGCCGCCTATGTCCGGGGTTTTGGGTGCGCCGCTCTTGGGGTCCAGCACCTTTTCAATCGCTGCCAGCACCGCGTCATGCGCGTCTTTGTGGCCTAGAAATTCCAGCATCATGGCGCCCGACCAGATTTGCCCAATGGGGTTGGCAATGCCTTTACCCGCGATGTCCGGCGCGGAGCCGTGCACCGGCTCGAACAGCGACGGGAACACACGGTCCGGGTTGAGGTTGGCGCTGGGCGCAATGCCAATGGTGCCGGTACAGGCCGGGCCCAGGTCGCTCAAGATGTCGCCAAACAAATTGCTGGCCACCACCACGTCGAAGAAATCCGGGCGCTGCACAAAATGCGCGGTGAGTATGTCGATGTGAAATTTATCCAGCCGTATGTCCGGGTAGGCTTGGGCCATTTCGGCCACGCGCTCGTCCCAGTAAGGCATGGTGATGGCGATGCCGTTGGACTTGGTGGCGCTGGTCAAGTGTTTTTTCGGGCGGGTTTGGGCCAGCTCGAACGCAAACTTCAACACCCGGTCCACGCCTATGCGGGTCATCACGCTTTCTTGCATGACGATCTCGCGCTGCGTGCCCTGAAACATGCGCCCGCCTATGCTGGAGTATTCACCTTCGGTGTTTTCACGCACGATGTACATGTCAATCTCACCGGGCTGACGCGGCGTGCCGTCGCGCCGCACCACTGGCGCAATGATGCCGGGCATGAGCCGCGCCGGGCGCAGGTTGATGTACTGGTCGAACTCGCGCCTGAACAACAGCAGCGAGCCCCACAGCGAAATATGGTCGGGGATTTTGTCGGGCATGCCAACCGCGCCGAAGAAGATGGCATCGTGGCCGCCGATCTGGTCTTTCCAGTTGTCAGGCAGCATCTGGCCATGCTTTTCAAAATAGTTCCAGCTGGAAAAATCGAAATGGTCAAACTGCAAGTCGATGCCGAATTTGCGCGCCGCCGCGTCCAGCACCAACAAACCCTCGGGCATGACTTCGGTGCCAATGCCGTCTCCAGCGATAACGGCGATGCGGTGTGTGCGGGACATGGCTGCTCCTTGTGTGTCTTGTGAATAGCTGCTCCCATGCAGCGCAGTTGTTGGCGCATCTTCCCAGAAAACCCGTCGGCGAAGCGCCGCACAGTCACGCTTGTTTCAACGGCATTCTGAAATGAATGGCCTGCACCACATGCGCGTGTTCAATCTCGTCGGCCTGCGCTAAATCGGCAATGGTTTGCGCCAGTCGCAACAAACGGTGCACGGCCCGCGCCGACCAGCCATACCTGGCAGCTTGCTGTTGCACATGCTGTTGTGCCTGCGGATGCAGCTTGAGGGTTTGCAGTTGCGCGGCTGTCAACGCATGGTTGCTGACACCACGCAGATGCAATGCACGTTCACGCGCGGCCTGGCAACGCGCTTGCACCACGGCACTGCTTTCGCCGGGCGGGGCTTGCATCAACATATCCGGCGGCAAGGCGGGCACATGCACTTGCATATCGATGCGGTCCAGCAGCGGTCCGCTGAGTTTGCCTTGGTAACGCTGTATGAGTTCAGGCCCACAACGGCAAGCCGGTTGCGACGCTCCGAGGTAACCGCAAGGACACGGGTTCATGGCGGCGATCAATTGAAACTGCGCCGGAAATTCGGCCTGGTGCCTGGCCCGCGACAAGGTGATGCGACCGTTTTCCAACGGCTCGCGCAAAGCCTCTAATGCCAACCTTGAAAACTCGGGCAACTCATCTAAAAACAGCAAGCCATGGTGGGCCAATGAAATTTCGCCGGGTCTGGGTGGTGCGCCGCCGCCGACCAGCGCGGCCATGGTGGCGCTGTGGTGCGGGTGCCGGTACGCCGGTCTGGCCCAGCGCGAGGGCTGAAACTGCCCGGCCAAACTGAGCATGGCGGCGGACTCCAGCGCCTGTTGCTGACTGAGTGCGGGCAGCAAACCGGCCAGCCGTTGCGCCAGCATGGATTTGCCACTGCCGGGCGGTCCCACCATCAGCAAACTGTGTCCGCCAGCGGCGGCAATTTCCAAAGCCCGCTTCGGCCCGGCCTGACCGCGCACATCCTGCAAATCCGGCGCGGCATCGCGCTCAAGGGCTGAGCCGCGCGAACCGGACAACACCCGCGCCCAGCCGCTTTGGTCAGTGTCGGCTTGCTGACCCGGCAATGCAAACGCCTGCGCCACATCCCGCAAATGTTCTGCGCGGTAGACCTGCGCATCTGGTAGCAATGCCGCCTCTTCGGCACTGCCCGGCGGCAACACCCAAGCCAAGCGACTGTGTTGCTGGTAGCGACCCAAAGCCATTGCCAAGGCACCGCGCACCGGCCTGAGTTCGCCTGACAAAGACAACTCGCCCGCAAACACATGTTGCTGCACCGCTTGCGCGTCAATTTGTTCGCTGGCCGCCAGAATGCCGACCGCTATCGGCAAATCAAAACGGCCGGACTCCTTGGGCAAATCCGCCGGGGCCAGGTTAACAATGATGCGTTTGTTACTGGGAAACTCCAGCCCGCTATTTAATATGGCAGAGCGCACCCGCTCACGCGCTTCGCGCACCTCGGTGTCTGCCAAACCAACCAGCGAGAAGTTCGGCAAGCCATTGGCCAGGTGCACCTCGACCGTGACCGCCGGTGCAACCGCGCCCAAAACCGTGCAAGTGTGAATTTGCGCATACCCCATGGATGTTTCCCGTTCTGCTGATATTCCCCGTGTTGGTGCGTTTATCCGGCGTGCGCCGCCCTTGATTGGTGCAAAACCCGTGTGATCGCCAAGCCTTTGCCCTTGCAACGTGCGGTTTACGGCTGAATTCTGCTTGGCACAGAGACTGCTAAGAGGTACCTGCACTGCGTATTTTTGAACGTCTTGCTTTCAAACGACGCAGACCCTTGACTCTAGGAGAACCTATGAAACTGATCACGGCCATCATCAAACCCTTCAAGCTGGACGAGGTGCGCGAAGCCTTGTCGGCGATCGGGGTGCAGGGCATTACCGTCACCGAAGTCAAAGGCTTCGGACGACAAAAAGGACACACCGAGCTGTACCGGGGTGCGGAATATGTGGTGGATTTTTTACCCAAGGTCAAGATCGAGGCCGCTGTGGCTGCCACGCTGGTGGACCAGGTGATTGAAGCCATCGAAAACTCAGCCCGCACCGGCAAGATCGGCGACGGCAAGATATTTGTCAGCAGCCTGGAGCAAGTCGTGCGTATCCGCACCGGCGAGACCGGCACTGCGGCTATTTGATTCTCAGATAAGGACACCCACCATGAAAAAACTCTTAGCCACACTGGCCCTGGGCCTGGGTCTGGTCTTCGCCTCCGGCGTGACCATGGCCGAAGACGCGCCCGCCAAACCCGCTGTGGCCGCTGCCACAGCTGAAGCACCAGCAGCGGCCCCAGCAGTTGCCGAAGCTGCACCTGCTCCCGTGCCCAACAAAGGCGATACCGCTTGGATGACCGTCTCCACCGTGCTGGTGATTCTGATGACCATCCCCGGCCTGGCCCTGTTCTACGGCGGCCTGGTCCGCTCGAAAAACATGTTGTCTGTGCTGATGCAAGTGTTCGTCGTCACCGCCATGATTTACGTGTTGTGGACGCTGTACGGTTACACGATTGCCTTCACGCCTTCCAATCCGTTCTTTGGTTCGCTGGACAAGCTGTTCCTCAAAGGCATCACACCTGACTCGGTGGCCGCCACCTTCAGCAAAGGCGTGGTCATTCCTGAGTTGACGTTCATCGCTTTCCAGGCCACGTTTGCTGCCATCACTTGCGCATTGATCGTAGGTTCATTCGCCGAACGCATGAAGTTCTCCGCCGTGCTGTTGTTCTGCGCACTGTGGTTCACCTTCAGCTATTTGCCAGTCGCGCACATGGTTTGGTATTGGGACGGTCCTGATGCAATCGCCGACGCTGCTACTTTGGAAACTGTGACTGCCGCAGCAGGCTGGTTGTGGGCCAAAGGTGCACTCGACTTCGCAGGCGGCACTGTCGTGCACATCAACGCCGCAGTCGCAGGTTTGATCGGTGCTTACATGGTTGGTAAACGCATCGGTTACGGCAAAGAATCCATGGCACCTCACAGCCTGACATTGACCATGGTCGGTGCAGCACTCTTGTGGGTGGGCTGGTTCGGTTTCAACGCCGGTTCCAACCTGGAAGCCAACGGTGTTGCAGCACTTGCATTCATGAACACCTTGGTTGCGACTGCCATGGCCACACTCGCCTGGATGGCCGGTGAAGCACTGAGCAAAGGCAAGGCCTCTATGTTGGGTGCTGCATCTGGTGCGGTTGCCGGACTGGTTGCCATCACACCGGCTTGCGGATTCGTTGGCCCCATGGGTGCCATCGTCATCGGTCTGGTGGCCGGCCTCTTGTGTCTGTGGGGTGTCAACGGCTTGAAACGCATGCTCGGCGCTGACGACACACTGGACGTGTTCGGCGTGCACGGTGTCGGCGGTATCGTCGGTGCTTTGTTGACTGGCGTGTTCGCAGCACCTTCACTGGGCGGCACCGGCATCTATGACTATGTGGCCAACGCGGTCAGCCCTGACTACTCCATCGGTGGTCAAGTGTGGATTCAGTTGCAAGCCGTACTCACCACCATCGTGTGGTCGGCAGTGGTCTCACTGATTGCCTACAAACTGGTTGACATCGTCATCGGTCTGCGCGTGAGCGAAGAAGAAGAACGCGAAGGCTTGGACATTAGCAGCCACGGCGAAACCGCTTATCACAGATAACTATTCCAAGATCACAACTAACGCCTCTGACAACCACCCGGTGCAAGCCGGGTGGTTTTTTTACGTCTGTAGGATGCTGCTCCAAGAGGTTAAATACTTAGCAGGTCAACTACTGGTGGTCGCGCTTTACCGCCAAAGTGAACTTCATATCAAACGAGTCGTCAAGAAAACGCATCGAAATGTCAACACGAGCAAGCACTTTGATTTCAATGCGCTAAAGAGTACCGCCCACTTTGATATTGAGATCCTGCCAAAGTTTGCTACATACAACGAACTGAGGTTATTGAATAACGCGGTCAAGCGCCAAGGGGTGGTCAGCAATGAACTCAACATGAGATTTCCGAGTTGGAAGCTTGGCGAGGAATTGAACGGACTCAATCCCGTATATGAGCGAATGAAGCCGGAAGTGGCGGAATTCATCCAAAACTTTGTAGTGCGTTGCTACCATTCAAAGAAGACATAGCCCTGATGCCTAACCAATAACGATAGACTCCGCGGAACTGCGATCCGTTTGTTGGAAAAGTCCGGTGAGTGGGCAAGAAGGTAAGTGGCTGCTGTAGTTTGATTTGGCCTACGTATGAACAATAACGTCAACTACCGGCGTGACCGCTGTATCGCTGCACACATAAAAGGAGCACATCGATGAGCCATTCCATACGTACCTGCTTATGGTTTCGTGACGGTCGCGGGCGTGAGGCCGCAGCGTTTTACTGTGCGCTGATTCCGGGAAGCCGGGTCGAGGCGACTTTCGATATTTCCGGAGATGGCGCTTCTTGGCTAATTGACTTCACACTCGGCGGAGTGCCCTATCAAATACTTGATGCCGGTCCGATGTTCACCTTGACAGAGGCGGTGTCGATTTCGGTCGAGACGGACGATCAGGCTGAGACCGACAGGCTTTGGGCAGCGCTCACATCGGATGGCGGCGAGGAAAGTCACTGCGGTTGGCTCAAAGATCGCTATGGGGTGTCTTGGCAGGTTTTCCCCAGACGCTTGACAGAACTGACCTTGCATGCCGACCGGCGTATATCTGCCAAGGCATTCGCCGCGATGATGAAGCAAAAGAAGATCGATATCGCCGACATTGAAGCGGCGGTGCGTGCATAAGCAAGTACTTGTTGTGATGACCTCTACACAAAACCAACTTACAAATTCGGCGCCAGCAACCTGAGCAAATCTTTTTCTGCCACGCCTTGGCGCTGTGCCAAGTCTTGCACCTGATCGTCACCAATGCGCCCGACATTGAAATAACACGCATCCGGATGGCCAATATAAAAACCGCTGACGCTGGCCGCTGGTGTCATGGCCAAACTGTCGGTCAAGGTCATGCCAATGTCCTGACATTGCAATAACTCGAACATCGCACGTTTCACGCTGTGGTCCGGGCACGCCGGGTAGCCGGGCGCAGGGCGAATGCCTTGGTATGTTTCTTTCACCAATTCTTCAGTGCTGAATTGCTCACCGGCGGCGTAGCCCCACAGGTCGCGCCGCACTCGCGCATGCATGCATTCGGCGAAGGCTTCGGCCAAGCGGTCTGCCAAAGCTTTGAGCATGATGGCGCTGTAGTCGTCATGGTCGTCCATGAAATATTTTTCTTTGGCTTCGACACCCAAACCAGAGGTGACGGCGAACACGCCCACATAGTCTTTGTAGCCGGTGGGTTGGCCATTCGCGTCTGTGAAGGGCGCGACAAAATCCGACAAACAACGGTTCGGGTTTTGCACGCCGTCATGCACCGGCTTTTCGGTTTGCTGACGCAAGCCACACCAAGTCATGGCGCGTTGAGTGCGTGCTTCATCGGTCCACAGCACGATGTCGTCGCCCACGCTGTTGGCCGGGTACAAACCCACCACGCCATGCGCGTTCAACCAACGGCCTTCCACCAATCGCTTCAACATGCGCTTGCCATCACTGAACACACGTTGCGCTTCGGTGCCCACCACCTCGTCTTTCAATATGGCGGGGAAGGGGCCAGCCAAATCCCAGGTCTGGAAAAACGGTCCCCAGTCAATATAGGTTTCCAATTCGGCCAGATCGAAATTTTTAAACAGGCGCTTACCAATGAAACGCGGCTGACTGGCTTGGTAACTTGACCAATCCAGCTTGGCCGCATTCGCGCGCGCTTTGGCGAGTGGCAACAAGGGGGTTTGTTTTTTGTTCGCGTGTTGGGTGCGCACTTTGTCGTAGTCTGCATTCAGCTCGGCGATGAACTGCGCAGCTTGGTCGCTCAGCAAACCTTGCGCCACACCGACGCTGCGCGATGCGTCCGGCACATAGACAACCGGGCCTTCGTAATGCGGCGCAATCTTCACGGCGGTGTGCACACGGCTGCATGTCGCGCCGCCAATCAACAGCGGGATTTTGCGCATGCGGAAATGCTCGTCCTTTTGCATCTCGCTGGCGACATATTGCATTTCTTCCAGTGAAGGTGTGATGAGTCCGGACAAACCAATGATGTCCGCGCCCTCTACTTTGGCTCTGGCCAAAATTTCATGGCAAGGCACCATCACGCCCATGTTGACCACATCAAAGTTATTGCATTGAAGCACCACTGTGACAATGTTTTTGCCAATGTCATGCACATCGCCTTTGACCGTGGCAATCACAATCTTGCCTTTGGTTTTCACCTCTTCACCGGCTGCTTCCTGCTGGCGTTTTTCTTCTTCAATATAGGGAATCAAATGCGCAACCGCTTGCTTCATCACGCGCGCGCTCTTCACCACTTGCGGTAAAAACATCTTGCCTTGGCCGAACAAATCGCCAACGATATTCATGCCGTCCATCAACGGGCCTTCAATCACATGCAAAGGCCGTCCGCCTTTCACCAAAGTTTCTTGGTAAGCCTCTTCGGTGTCCACCGAGATGAAGTCGGTGATGCCGTGCACCAATGCGTGACTCAAGCGCTGGGCCACCGCCACCGGTGCCTCGGGCGTGCCGCGCCAAGCGAGTTTGGCGCTGTCGTCACGGGCTGCGCCTTTGGCGTTTTCGGCAATCTCAATCAAGCGCTCGCCCGGGCTCAAACGTTCTTCGCCATCTTTGTATTGCGGTGTCCGATTGAGCACCACGTCTTCCACACGCTCGCGCAACACAGCTTCCAAGTCGTCATAGACACCCACCATGCCTGCGTTCACAATGCCCATGTCCATACCGGCTTGAATCGCGTGGTACAAAAACACCGTGTGAATGGCTTCGCGCACCGGGTCGTTGCCGCGAAAGCTGAA
>CANNRV010000069.1 GCA_947508145.1 Comamonadaceae bacterium | reverse complement strand
CTGCGGCTTTGGCCGCCTCAAACACATTCACGGTGCCGACCACGTTGACCAAGGCCCCGGCCACCGGATCGGCGCGGCAAAACGGCACCTGCAACGCGGCTAAGTGAATGATGGCGCAAGCCCCGCTGTCAGCCACCACCGCTTTGACAACTTGCGTGTCGGCAATGTCCCCGGCGTGCCAAGTGATGCGATTGAGCGCGTCCGGGCTCATCAACAAGCCGGGGCGACGCTGGTCCACTTGCAAATCAAAGGCATGGACTTGAACACCGGCACGCTCTAACAGCGCCAAGGTCCAACTGCCAATACAGCCACCGGCGCCGGTGACCAATACCGGGCCGTCAAAATCTTTGGCAGAAACAGGGAAATGCTCGTACATAAAGATGCTCCAGTACCAGGTGAGTGAATGTAAAAAAATACTTGAGGCATCTTACGTTCGAACAAGGCTTGCACACAGCCGTATAAACACGGCCCCGCTTGGCCTACATTACAGCCATGGCTTGGTTATTACGAATCTTGGTATTGCTGGTGGCAGGCGCAGTGCTGCTGGTGTTTTTGGCGATGGCGGCGGTCATGCTGTTGTTGTCATGTCTGCGCTGGCTGATCACCGGACGCAAGCCGGATTTTGTGATCATGCTGAAGGCCGTGCAACGTTACAAAAACATGGCGGCACGTCAGCCAACCCATGGCCCGCACTCAGATGACATCATTGAAGCCGAAGTGCGTGAAGTCAAAGACAAACCGCCGCAGCTACCGAGTTGATGTCGCCGCCATAGGCGGTAATTTGCCCAATACAAAACCACCGTCCACCACAATCTGCTGACCGGTGACCATGTTGTCGGGCTGCAATAACCAAATCACCGCATCCGCGATATGTTCAGGCTGGGCCACTTTGCCCAAGGCGGATTTGTCCGCATACTGTTGAATCACTTCGCCATAGGCCTCTTCACCCAGACCATCGCGCATCCAACGCCCTTGCAACACACCGGGCAGCACGGCATTGACGCGTATGCGCGGTGCCAGCACCCTGGCCATGGTCAGGGTCAGCGTGTTCAATGCAGATTTGGACAACACATAAGGAATAGAACTGCCACTGCCGATTTGTCCGGCAATCGAAGACACATTCACGATGGCACTGCCGTTTGGCATGTGCTTTTCACAGGCCCGCATCATCTGAAATGGGCCTATCGCATTCACGTTAAAGATGCGCAAAAAATCCTCGACCTGGAGTGCATCTAACTGACTCAGCGGCACAAACTGTGTGATGGCAGCTGAATTCACCAAGCCGTCGATCTGACCGAACTTGGCCACTGTCTCATTCACCAGTCGCAAACAATCCTCTTCCTTGCCCATGTCGGCTTGCACCAGCAAGGTCTGGGCACCGGCACGCTGGCAGGCATCCACCACCTCAAGCGCCAAGGCCTCGCTTCGGTTGAAGTTGATCACCACGCGGTGACCCGCTTGGGCCAGTTTCAACGCACAGGCAGCGCCTACGCCGCTGCTGCTGCCAGTGATGATGTAGGTTTTGGTCGAGGAACTGGACATGGCGTGGGCTTTCTTCAAAGCAATAGTTTCAGACAGCAGGAAACGGCAACGGCTTGTTACCGGCGTGCCACACTTTGTATTTGTGCATGCACTGTTGGTAGGCATCTGAGTTTTCAAATGCTTGCAACCATTGAATCAAAGCAGTCCAGTCTTGCGACGCAAACCATGCCGGGTCGGTGTGGGCGAACTGACGCACAAAAGGCGCAATCGCTGCATCTGCCAAACCCCAAGTCGAGCCGCTCAAAAACAAATGCGTCTTCAGCTTGATTTGCAACTGGTTCAAAAACACAGCGCCTGTTTGTCTGGCGCTGATGCCATCAAGCAAATCAAAACGGTTGGGGTATTTGTAGCGGTCCAGTTGCGGCTTGAACTCGGTGTCGCATTGTTTGATGAGCGCCAGTTGTTCGGCCAATACCTGCGGGTCTTGCGCTAACCAGCCTTGCGGATCGTCTTGTTGCAAGGCCCACAACATGATGTCCAGACTTTCCTCCAACACCTTGCCCGGCAACACCAAGACTGGCACCGTGCCTTTAGGGGACACATCCAACATGCTTTGCGGTTTTTGTGCCAAGGCCACTTCGCGTAACTCACAGCGAATGCCGCTGGCCAATAAGGCAAGACGGGCACGCATGGCGTAGGGACAGCGTCTGAAGGAATACAACACGGGAGCGTTGGCGGGCAACAAAGCCGCTTTGCGTTTATTGGTTTGCGGTTCACCTAAATGCGACTGGCCTCTTGCTCTGGCCAGCACGAACTGGCGCTGTCTTTCGCGGGCACGGCTTTTTTGTTCTTCGCTGGTCAGGTCGTGGCAACGCGGACAACTGACACCCAATTCAAACAGAGGCGACTCGGTCATGCCCTCGGCCAAAGGGTCGCGGCAGCTGCGGCAAATACCCAGCTTGCCCGGCACCAAGCCATGGCCCACAGACGTGCGCTCATCAAACACAAAACACTCGCCCTGCCACAGGCTTTGCTCGGGCGCAACCTGTTCCAGGTATTTCAATATGCCGCCTTGCAAATGAAACACTTCGTCAAACCCGTGGGTACGCATCAGCGCAGTCGATTTTTCACAGCGAATGCCACCGGTGCAAAACATGGCCACCTTGGGCTTGCGGCCATTCACTGCTTCCAAGGCCTGCGCTTTTTCTACCCAAGCGGGCAGTTGAGAAAAAGTTTGGATATCCGGGTTGATGGCCCCGGCGAATGTGCCTATCTCTACCTCATAGTCGTTGCGGGTGTCTATCAACACCACCTCGGGGTCGCTGATCAAGGCGTTCCAGTCTTGCGGCTTGACATAAGTACCGGCCATCCTGGTCGGGCTGATGCCGTCCACACCCATGGTGACAATTTCCTTTTTCAAACGCACTTTCATGCGGTAGAAAGGCGGCTCATCCGCATAGGATTCTTTGTGTTCCAAATCGGCCAAACGGGGGTCGGCGCGCAAATAAGCCAAGACGGCATGCACATCTTTGGCTGCACCGGCAATCGTGCTGTTAATGCCTTCGCGAGCCAGCAAGATCATGCCTTTGACAGCGTGTGCTTCACAAAAAGCCAGCAGCGGCGGCTTCATCTCAGCGTAATCAGGCAGGTCGACAAATTTGTAAAAAGCCGCCGTCAAAAACGCGTGTTCAGTAGCAAGAGAATTCATGCGCTTATTTTGCCTTGTTCAATCAGGCTGTTTTGCCGCCAGGCCAGCAAAGCGCCGCAGAACAATACACAGGCTGAAAACAACAGGCCGCCGGGCAAGCCGTAGAAATGGTCGGAAATCCAACCGGTCAAACTCGGGCCAAACACCTGCCCCACAGCGAATACGCTGGTGAACACCGTGATCACCGACACCCATTGCGTGGGCGGCAAGTTGTGTTTGATGAACGCGGTGGTTGAAGCCACTGCAGTTGCAAAACACCCGCCGAACAACATGCCTGAGCCATACACCGCCACCACTTCCCACAGTTGGCTGGCACCGTGTTCGCCGAAGAGCGCCACGCAAGCAGGCACCAGACAAGCCGTCGCCAATAAGCTGTTGACCAAGGCCAGGCACTGCCCGGCTTTGAAGCGGTCGAGTGCCGCCGACCACAACTGCACGCCAAACATGCCGCATGCGCCCATGGCGGCGTAAAACAAGCCGGTTTGCCACGTAGGCCAAGCCATGTCGCGCAGCAAGGAAATCACAAAGGTCATGTAACCGATGTAGCCCATGCCAAAACAAAAATACCCGGCCAGCACAAAGGCATAACGTTGAATGGCGGTGCGGTCTGCGGGGCCGGTGCGTGCTTGTGCCGCAGGCACGGCTTTGGCCGGTTGCCACATCATCAGCGTCATCAGCAGGCCCACGCCGCCCACCACCATCCATCCCAGTTGCCAAGGGTGCGGCCATGACCAACGCTCTCCCCACAACAGCGTGGCAGGCACGGCTGCAGCACACAACACCATGCCCAAGCCGCCGCCTGCGTAGTAAATGCCGAGCAACAAACCTGAACGCTTGGGGTGTTGCGCGGCCAATTGCGCAATCAACACCGTGCCGCCTGCAAACACCGAGGCACTGGTGAAGCCGGATAAAAAACGCAATAAAGCGATAAAGAATGCATCTGTCACCCAGCCGCATGCGCCCAGAAACAAGCTGGACAACACGCCCCCGGCCACAAACGATCCCCAAGAGGAAAACCGCCTGATCACCAAAGCCAAACTCAAGGCACCGCACAAATAGCCCGCAGCATGCGCGGTGTTCATGGCACCCAATAACAAATACGACCAACCCAGATCAGCCTTCATGGCCGGCACAAACAAGGCGTATGAGAACCTGACCAAGCTGGTGCCAATGAGGGTGCCCAGTGACAAGCCCATGGCCAACAGCACCGGATGGGCGCTGAGCCAGGTTTGAACCCGGTGCTGCCAATGCGTTGAGGTCAACACCATCAGGCTGTCAGCTTCACAGCGACATCATCCCGTGTGAAGCTTTGACAGCATCTTGCGCGGGGGATGTGAGGAACTGTAAAAAATCACGCACCGCTTGCAAGCGCGGCGCTTGTTCAGTCGCTGCCAAGCCTATGCCTGCGCTGAAGCTGGTGATGTGGGCGACCTCTGCGGGCAAATCCGCAATCACTTGTATGCCTGTTTGGTGAACCAATTCGCTACGCTGCTGAAACCCCAAAGCGGCCTTGCCTTGGGCCACCAGCAAACCCACAGGCGTGCCCGCCGGTGCAATCAGGATGCGGGACTGCAACTGCTCAAACACGCCCCAGCGTTTGAACAGGTTTTCTAAGTATGTGCCACTGGGGCCGGTGGAATAACACAGGCTGTCCGCTGCCATCACTGTGTCGCGCAACTGCGCTTCAGTGCCCATGCTGGGCAGGGGCGCATCTGCATGGACCGCTACCGCGATGGCAGACTTGACCCAGTCGCAGCGGCTGCCTGCCAGTAAGTGTCCGCTGTTGATTAACTTGTCTATGGCATCGGCGGCCAGCAAGACCATGTCAAATTGCTCGCCAGCCTGCACCCGCTTGGCGGCATCCACACCGCCGACAAATTCGATCTCAACGGATACACCGGATTGCTGTAAATAGCGTTGGCAGACATCGGCCAATACATATTGGGTGGCCATGGAAGAAATAGCGTGTAGAGTCAAGTGTGGTGCAGTCATGCGAACCATTGTAGGCAGTGACATGCAGATGGTGTTGATGCACCCGCGGGTTGTGTCACGACAGAAACAAGCGTGCCACCGGCCTTCCCATCACAACAGTCAGGAGCTTGGAGATGAGCAGTCTGTTTACACCGGCGCAACAAGCGGCGTTTGCGTCAGACGGTTATGTACTGGTGCGCGGTTTATTTGACCCAGAAGAAATTCAACTCTTGCGCCAAGCCATAGAGCAAGACCCGGATTTGCAACACAGTTTGTACCAGCGCAAAGATGCCCAAGGCAAAGCCACCCTGATGGCCACTTGGAACCACCCGGGCAACAGCGTCTATGGCTTGGCCGCACGCTCGCGGCGGGTGGTCGACACCATGGAACAGATGCTGGACGGCGAGGTCTACCACTACCACTCCAAACTCACGGCCAAAGAACCTTTGGAAGGCGGTGCCTGGGAATGGCACCAGGATTACGGTTACTGGTACCACAACGGTTGTTTGCGCCCTGACATGGCCAGCGTGATGGTGGCCCTGGACAAAGCCACCCGGCACAACGGTTGTTTGCAAGTGATTCGGGGTTCGCATAGGGTGGGCCGGGTTGAACACGGCGTGTTACCCGGCGAGCAAGTGGGCGCAGATCCGACACGGGTGGAACAGATGCTTCGCCACATGCCCTTGGAATACATAGAGATGGAACCGGGTGACGGCTTGTTTTTTCATTGCAATCTGATGCACCGCTCAGACCAAAACCGCTCACCCGACAGACGATGGACGGTATTGTTTTGCTATAACGCCGCGCACAACAACCCGTTTATAGAACACCACCATCCGTTTTACACGCCATTGGATAAAGTCGAAGACAGCGCCATCAAACAAGCCGGTGTGACTTTCTCAAGTGAAGGCACACAGGCGTTTATGAAAACATTCTCCAATCCGCCGGGTTTAAAAAACAAAGTCAAAGCGCAAAACTGACCCGCTGAAACCAGTGAGTTCAGCTCAGCGGGGCTGGCGGTGTACTTGGCTTTAGGTTTTGACTTTGAGCTGTGTATTGGGCAGCACCAAAGTGATTACCGCACCCACCACCGCAATCGCAGCCAATGCCCAAAACGCGGCTTCGCTGCTGCCGCCAGACAAAGTGCGGATGCGACCAATCAAGTCCGGGCCGAAATGACCGCCAAGGTTGCCCACTGAGTTGACAAAAGCAATACCCGCCGCCGCCGCTGTACCGGAGAGAAAGGCAGTGGGCAATGACCAGAATGTCGCCACAAAAGCCAGAATGCCGGAAGCCACCAATGTGAGCGCAATCAAAGATGGAATGGCCGCGTGTCCGACCAGCGCCAAACCAACGAGTCCGGACATGCCGATCAACAAAGCACCGGCCACATGCCAGCGACGTTCGCCAGTGCGGTCAGAATGCGAGCCCCAAACCACCATGAAGGCAGCGGCTATGCCCCAAGGAATCATGCTGAGCAAGCCGACTTTGAAAATATCTTTTTTATCAATGCCCAGTTCTTGAATGATGGTGGGCATCCAGAAGTTGATGGCGTACAAACACACCACACCGGAAAAATACACCAAGGCCAAAGCCCACACCCTGAAGTCGCTGAAAGCGTCCATCAAACTGTGGCCCTTGCCCAGTTGGGTTTTGGCGGCATCGTCCAAGCTCACTTGCTGAACGATGAAGTTTTGTTCTTTTTCGTTCAACCATGTCGCGCTCTTAGGACCATTGGGCAGAAAAACAAACACCAGCGCACCGACGACCACGGAAGGCATGCCTTCCAAAAGAAACAACCACTCCCAGCCGCGCAAACCGCCCATGCCTTGCATGTACTGCATGATGGCTCCGGAGACGGGCGCGCCAATGACATTGGAAATCGCAATCGCGGTCATGAACAAGGCAATCACTTTGGTGCGACGTGATCCGGGAAACCAGTAGGTGAGGTACAGAATGATGCCGGGGAAGAAACCGGCTTCACAGGCGCCGAGCAAGAAACGCAACACGTAAAAAGTAAGCTCGGCATCTGTGCAATTGAACATGGCGGACAGCGGGCCCCACACAATATCGTCGGTGAACATGAAGGCCGAAGAAATAATGCCCCAGGTGATCATGATTCTGGCGATCCACAACCTCGCACCCACCCGCTCCAAAATAATATTGCTGGGCACTTCAAAAATAAAGTAGCCGATAAAGAAAATACCTGCGCCGAAACCATAAATCGCGTCGGAGAAATGCAGATCAGCCGCCATTTGCAATTTGGCAAAGCCCACATTGACCCGGTCTAAAAACGCAACGATGTAGCAAACAAACAAAAACGGAATCAAATGCGAAGCCACTTTGTCAAACGTGGCCTTTTCAAATTCCGCATCAACAGTTGAATTGGGGTGATTCATAGGGGCAACCTTGCAAGAATAATCATCAACCAAAGACCTTAGCATAAAGAGAACGCGCTAATCGATAATCCAACGGCCATCACGCCTAGGGTATGCCCTTGGTAGCTCAATAAAAAAAGGAGTACTCAACATGTCGCACAAAGGATTCCACGTACACGGACCGCATGACCACGAGTTAGAACATGCAACTGCCAGTGCACACGCTGACCCTATGACCAACCAAATCGCCTTGTTCACGGCAGTCATCGCCACCGTTGGCGCTGTGTTCGGTTACATGGATGGCACCACTTTATCGAATGCGGTGATTTATAAAAACAATGCGGCCATCAGCAAGACAGAAGCGTCTAACCAATGGAATTTTTACCAGGCCAAAAGCAATAAACAAAACCTGAGTGAACTGGCCACAGAGTTGCTACCCACCGCCAAAAACAAAGACTACAACGCTGAAACACAGCGTTATAAAACCGAAAAACAGGACATCAAAGCAGAGGCAGAAAAGTTTGAAGCCGAATCCAAAAACTGGGACCGGCAATCCGATTTACAAATGCACATGCACCACCGCTGGGCGCAAGGCACGACCCTGCTGCAAGTCTCTATCGCTTTAGCGGCTATTTCTTTGCTGACACGAAACCAGTGGTTGAAAAAATTGATGTATCTGGTCGGTGCTGCCGGTGTGCTCGTGGGCATTCTGGCGGCCATGCATATTTGAGCGATGCATTTCAGTTGAGTGGGGTTGTCGACTGCCCGCATTCCAATCGAAAGCTGATACCGGCATAAGCCTCTATGCGTCCGAGTATCAGTGTTTGACCGTTATTCACCCAGGTGCCCGATTTGGGCGGGGAAGCAAAACCTTCCGGGCTGACGGTCAAACCATGACGGCTCACATCCAAGATGTCTACGCGCTGTGAGATCGGATCGAAGGACTGAAGAATCAGGTGACGGCGCGAGACCATGGCGTGTTCCGCCGGGACGGTCCAATCCGCTTGCGGGTCCCGGCCAATTTCAAACGGGAAGCTGTTCACCGGCACACGCATCTCTTGCGCCCCGTCCATGACCCACAAACTGATCACAGGCAATGCAGGTGGTTCAGCCTGCACACGCCTTAGCGGTGTGGGCTGCTGCTTGGAGACGGGCATACCGACCATCGAAATCTGTACACAGGCGCTCATGTCCGCCGGGTCTGTCGTCGGTCCACCCAAACCCAGACTCACCGGCAACACACTGGACAGGGTGTGAAGCAAGGGCAGGTTTTCGCCATGTATGAACGTGCCGTTGGTCGAGCCGATGTCTTGAACCTCAAAGCCTTGGGCATGCGAGCGCAGCATCAGATGCAAACCGGATGCGTGCACCGCTTGTACATGAATGAATTTCGCGGACTCACCCTGCCACAGCATGTTCGAGACCGAGGGGTTCTGGCTTGTATCCACCGCATGGCTGTCTGGCATGACACTGCTGCCCAGAAAAACCAGCGGATGATGGACACGCACACGTCTTTCGCCATGGGCATCCTTGACCAAAATGTCTAGTGCTTGGCACTCAGGCGTGACCACCGGCGGCGGCGGTCGTGGCATCCAGCGTGTTTGCGTGCTGATATGAAACACCGCTTGTGTGGCCTGTAAACCTTCAGGCGAATAAGCACTGGGTGCTTGGGCAGTGGTGTCTTCAGGACGCTTTGATACATGCAACGAAGTGAAGGCATCGAAATTCACATGCTCAAGTATGTGCGCGGTATTGAACGGCCCGTTGACCATCCACTGAATCAAATGCGCTTCGTCTGTTTCTGCATACCAACTGCGTAGTTGTTCATCCATGGCCGGGTTACCGGCTTGCAGGCTGATGGCGGTCACAGCCAATATTTCATCTGGATTGACTTCAGCGTGTTTCAGGTTTTTCGCACACCACACCTGCTCGGCCTCTTGTCTTAAGGCATTGAACAACAGCGGCCATTGGGAT
>CANNRV010000068.1 GCA_947508145.1 Comamonadaceae bacterium | reverse complement strand
GCGCTTCAAAAACGCCCCAGCGCCTGCATCTTCCAGGCCAGCCAGAGTTTGCGCACAGGCGTTAGCGACACGCGCTGGGTCAGCACCGGGAAACGCGCTGCCTGAATCTCGTGCAACAGCGTGCGGTAAATGCTGGCCATCATCAAACCCGGCTTTTGGCTGCGCCAGTCCTCGGGCGGCAGCAAAGCCAACGCTTGCTCGTATAAACCCAAAGCCCTTTGCGTTTGAAACTGCATCAGCGCCTGAAATTGGGGTGAGTCACGGCGCTGCAACAGGTCGGCGGCTGTCACTTCAAACTGTTGCAAATCCTGCACCGGCAGGTAAATGCGTCCACGCAGCGCATCCTCGCCGACATCGCGAATGATGTTGGTCAGTTGAAACGCCAAGCCCAGCGTATGTGCGTACTGCGTGGTTTGCGCCTGCGTTTGCCCGAAGATGTTGGCGGCCACTTCGCCCACCACACCGGCGACCAGGTGGCAATAGGTTTGCAATCCGGCGAAATCCAGGTAGCGGGTCTGGTGCAAATCCATGTCGCAGCCTTGAATAACTTGCTGCAAATGCTGTTCGGTGATGCCGTGTTCCTGCGCCAGTGGCAGCAAAGCCTGCATCACCGGGTGCTGCGGCTGACCGGCAAAACTGCGGGCCACTTCCAAACTCCACCATTGGAGTTTTTGCGCCGCGACTCCGCTGTCATGCACCTCATCCACCACATCGTCTACCTCTCGGCAAAACGCATAAAACGCGGTGATGGCAGCACGTTTGCGCGGCGGTAAAAACAGGAAAGCGTAATAAAAGCTGCTGCCGGAACCGGCGGCTTTATCCTGCACGTATTGCTGTGGTGTCATGGGCGGGATTGTGACATTGCAAATTGGTGTGACAGCGTATCAACCCGGGCGACGCATCCACAGACTGCGCCAGGCCATCACAGCCAAATCGGCGGCGTGCAGCTTTGGCCGCAAGCGAAAAGAGTCAACACGTTCTACTTTTTCCAGCACGCGCAAACCGCCTTGCACCACCAGTCGCAGTTCCCAACCGGCGCGACCCGGCACCAGGTGCACCAGCGGCGCACCGGCTTGCATCAACTCGCGGGCGAAGGCCAACTCGTCTCGCAGTTGGCTGTTGACGGGCAAGTACAACCTGCCTCTGGGGATGTCATTGCTCAGGTCTTGCCAAAAATTGATCAATTGCAAAGCGCTGCACACCGCATCGCTGTTCGCCAATGCTTGCGTTGAACTGATGCCGTACATGTGCAGCAACAAGCGCCCGATCGGGTTGGCCGAACGGCGGCAATAGTCCAGCAATTCCTCACGGTTTTCATAACGGCGTTTGTCCCGGGTGTAGACCACGTCCTGCTCGAACGCGTCCAGCAAGTCCAGCAGCAAAGACACGGGCAAATCAAATTGCCGGATGTTGCTGACCAGCGGTTGGAGCACTTGTGCCCAGCGCCGACTGACAAACGTGTCGTCAGCCAATTGTTGATGCAGGTCTTGGCGCAGGCTGTGAAGGTCTTGCAAACGCTCCTCGGCCGGGGCATGGCCTTCATCTGCCAAGTCGTCTGCGGTGCGTGCAAAGTGGTAAATGGCCACGATGGGCGCGCGCAAATGCGGCGGACACAACACAGAAGCGACAGGAAAGTTCTCGTAATGATCGATGGATGACATAGTATTGGTATTGTCACTTGACACAGGCATGATTCAGACTTAGATTACTAACCAGTCAGTCATTAATATTTCCAAGGTGTTTTTATGTTCAGCCATGCCAAATTCCTATTGCTTGCGGCTTGCGTGTATGTCGCTGCCTGCTCCCCGCCACCCAGCACTCCAACACCGCTTCGCGCAGTTAAAGTGATGCAGGTCAGCGAGTCTGTGCAGACATCTCATGCCGAGTTTGCGGCGGAAGTCCGCGCCAGAGTGGAATCCCGCTTGGGCTTTAGGGTGGGTGGCAAGTTGATTGCACGGCATGTGGAATTGGGGCAGCGGGTCAAAGCCGGGCAGTTGCTGGCAGAAATCGATGCCCAGGATTACCGTTTATCAGTGGACAGTGCCCGCGCCCAAGTGAATGCTGCACAAACCAACCGGGACTTGGCGGCAGCAGATTACAAACGATACAAAGAGTTGCGCGACAAAGAGTTCATCAGCAGTGCGGAATTGGAGCGTAAGGACACCGCGCTGAAGTCGGCCCAGGCTCAGTTAGAACAAGCCCAGGCACAGCTCTCCGGACAAGGCAACCAGTTGGGCTACAGCAAGTTATTTGCCGACAAAGCCGGTGTGATCACCGGTGTCGATGTGGAAGTCGGTCAAGTGGTCAGCGCCGGTATGCCGGTGATTCGTTTGGCCCAGGACGGCCCCAGAGACGTGGTGTTTGCGGTGCCGGAAGACCAGGTGATGGCGCTTAAAGTGGGTACACAGGTCAATGTCAAAGCCTGGGGCAGCGAGGGGCAATTCTCAGCCAGTTTGCGTGAAATTGCGGGCAGCGCCGATCCGGTCACACGCGCGTTCACGGTCAAAGCCGAATTGCATGACATGGCTTTGCCTTTGGGCAGCACCGCCACCGTATTGATGGCCGCTAAAACCGGCGCGCGCAACAGCATTGCTTTGCCCACCTCTGCGGTACGGCAAGAGGCAGGCAAGTCCAGCGTCTGGATTGTTGACCCCGCCACAATGAGTGTGCGCTCACAACAGGTTGAGGTTTCTGGCGTGGATCAGAACAGCGTGTTGGTCAGCGGCGGTTTGACCCCCGGTCAGCAAGTGGTGATCGCTGGTGTACATGTGTTGTCACCGGGTCAAAAAGTGACGTATTTCAAAGCCGCCGGTAGCCAGCCATGAAGTTCAAGTCACCTGAGTCCAGCGGCTTCAATTTGTCTGAATGGGCGCTGAACCACCGCGCCTTTACCCGCTACCTGATGGTGGTGCTGCTGCTGCTCGGGGTGGCGGCGTATTTCCAATTGGGTCAGGACGAAGACCCGCCGTTCACTTTCCGTGTCATGGTGGTGCGGGCGTATTGGCCGGGGGCCACGGCCCGCCAGGTGGCCGAGCAGTTGACCGACAAGCTGGAGCGCAGTTTGCAGGAAGTGCCTTATGCCGACAAGATCAGCAGCTATTCCAAGCCAGGCGAATCGCAAATCATTTTTGAAATCAAGGACTACTCCAAGCCGGGTGAAGTGCCGGATGTCTGGTACACCGTGCGCAAAAAAATCAACGACATGCGCTACACCTTGCCGCCAGGCGTGCAAGGCCCGTTTTTCAATGACGATTTCGGCGATGTCTACGGCGTGATTTACGCTTTGCAAACCGATGGTTTCAGCCCGGCGGAGGCCAAAGACATTGCGGATGATGTGCGCCAGCAATTGCTGCATGTGAAAGACGTGTCCAAGGTCGAGTTGTTTGGCGTGCAAGACGAAAACATCTTCATTGAAATTCCACAGAAAAAACTGGCTCAACTCGGGCTGGACTTGAACGCGGTGCTGGCGCAGTTGGGTCAGCAAAACGCGGTGGCCAGTGCAGGCAAATTACAAACCCCGCAAGATGTGTTGCAAGTGCGTGTGGCCGGTCAGTTTGAAGCGGTGTCGCAACTCGCGGCCATGCCGATTCGTGGCAGCTCCGGCCAGCACATCCGCCTGTCAGACATCGCCACCATCAAACGCGGCTATGTAGACCCGGCCACCGTCAAAGTGCGTTTTCAAGGCGAGCAAGTGATTGCGCTGGGCGTGTCTATGAACAAAGGCGGCGACATCATCCGACTGGGTAAGGCGCTGGAAAAAACCGTGACGCAGTTGCAAACGCGCTTGCCCGCCGGGGCCAAGCTCAGCAATTTGCAAAACCAGCCTAATGCGGTCAGCCGTTCCGTCGGCGAATTTGTCGGCGTGCTGGTGGAAGCTGTGCTGATTGTGCTGGCGGTCAGTTTTGTCTCGCTGGGTTTGCACAAAGGTGGGCGTTTCGGCTGGTATGTGGATATGCGACCTGGCCTGGTGGTGGGCATCAGCATTCCGCTGGTGCTGGCCATGACGTTTCTGGTGATGTATTACCTCGGCATTGGGCTGCACAAAATCTCGCTGGGCTCGCTCATCATTTCGCTGGGATTGCTGGTGGACGATGCCATCATCGCGGTGGAGATGATGGTGCGCAAAATGGAAGAGGGCTTTGACAAGGTGCGTGCCGCGACCTTTGCTTACGAGGTCACCGCCATGCCCATGTTGACCGGCACCTTGATCACCGCAGCCGGTTTTCTGCCCATCGGACTGGCCAAGTCCGTCACCGGTGAATACACCTTTGCCATTTTTGCCGTGACCGTCATGGCCTTGTTGCTGAGTTGGTGGGTGTCGGTGTTTTTTGTGCCCTTGTTAGGCACCTGGCTGCTCAAGGTCAAGCCGCACCACGGCGCACAAGCCACTGAGGAATTGTTTGACTCCGGTTTTTACAACGTTTTCAGAAAAACGGTGAACTGGTGCGTGAAACACCGTTGGCTGACCATCGCCGCCACGGTGCTGACATTTGCCTTGGGCATTGTCGGCATGGGCAAGGTGCAGCAACAGTTTTTCCCGGACTCGAGTCGCCCCGAAATCATGATGGAAATCTGGTTCCCGGAAGGCACCTCCATACAGGCCAACGAAGCGCTCAGCAAGCAAGTGGAAAAACGCATGATGGCTTTGCCCGGTGTCAGCACGGTCAGCCTGTGGGTGGGCTCTGGTGTGCCGCGTTTTTACCTGCCGCTGGATCAGATTCTTCCCCAGTCCAATGCCTCGCAATTCATCATTTTGCCGACCGACTTGGCAGTCAGGGAAAAATTGCGCGTGGCCATACCGGCCATGATGGCCAGTGAATTTCCCGAAGTGCGGGCCCGCGTCAAGTTATTGCCTAACGGCCCGCCGGTGGCATTCCCGGTGCAGTTCCGCATCGCCGGGCCTGACCCACTGGTGTTGCGTCAACGTGCGGATGAGGTCAAGGCCATCATGCGCGAAAACAGCAACACGCTGGGCGTGAATGACAACTGGAACGAATCGGTCAAAGTGCTGCGTTTTGATGTGGATCAGGACAAAGCGCGGGCCTTGGGTGTCAGCAGCCAGTCCATCGCACAGTCCTTGCGCATGTTGCTCACTGGTGACACCGTAGGGCAATTCCGCGAAGGCGACAAACTGATTGATATCGTGCTGCGCCAACCGGCCAGCGAGCGGCAAACCATGTCAGACCTGGGCAATGCCTATGTGTCATCTGCCAATGGCAAGTCGGTGCCACTGTTGCAAGTGGCCAAACCGGTGTTTGACTGGGAGCCCGGCGTGATGTGGCGCTTGAACCGGGACTACGCCATCACGGCGCAGTGCGACATCACCGAGGGCCTGCAAGGTGCCACGGTCACCCAGCAACTGTTGCCAGCCTTGAAGACTTTGGAAGCCAAATGGGCGGACAGCGGTTACTCGGCCTACACCATCAGTGTGGCCGGGGCGGTGGAGGAAAGCGCCAAGGGCTCAGACTCGATTGCCGCCGGTGTGCCGCTGATGCTGTTTGTCACTTTCACGTTGTTGATGATTCAGTTGCAAAGCTTCAGCCGCGCCATGCTGGTGTTTTTGACCGGCCCCATGGGTATCGCGGGAGTGGCCATGTCGCTGCTGGTGCTGAACCGGCCGTTCGGCTTTGTCGCTTTATTGGGCGTGATCGCCTTGATGGGCATGATCCAGCGCAATTCGGTGATCTTGATTGACCAGATTGAGCAGGACCGGGCCAAAGGTGTGCCGGCCTGGGATGCCATCGTTGAGTCTGCGGTGCGACGCTTGCGCCCGATTGTGCTGACGGCTGCCGCTGCCGTGTTGGCCATGATTCCCTTGTCACGCAGCGTGTTTTGGGGCCCGATGGCGGTGGCCATCATGGGCGGGCTGATCGTCGCCACTGTGCTGACTTTGCTGGCATTGCCCGCCATGTACGCGGCTTGGTTCAGGGTCAGGCGTTGAATGATGTACCCCATTGACCCTCAAGGCCTGCATGAGGTAAGGCTACAACTAACCAAGTAACTATTTCAATCTAAGGCGCTTTCGCGTCTCTGGTTTAGTTGCAAGTCACATTAAGTATCTACCGAGAGACAAGAAAGGAATTGCTACCGATTTGGTAGCAATTCCCGCATGTCCTATGCTGGTCAAAGGCTGATTTTGCTCACATCGACGGGAGTATTTGATCGCCGGATCCTGGACCTGCAATTTGGCAAGTCACCGACACATTGCTCACAGCGTTGGGCAGCGCCACCATGCTGCCTGTGCCGTTGCTTACCGTGCAATTCAGTAAACCGCCGCCGGGTGTTGGGCTGGTGACATCACTGGCAGTCACGGTGTAGGCAACGCCCTCATTAAGCTGCCCCGGAAGGGTGAAGCTAGCCGTGCTGTTGGAATTAACGGTGGCGGAAACCTGGTTCGAGCCGTTGACGATCAATATCGTGCGGGTATCTGGCCCGTTGTTCGTCACTTGTCCATTAACCGATCCAGGCGTGTACGTTCCAGGCGTGACGTTAATGCCACCACCACCACCACCACCCGAATCAGCCACGGTGATGGTGACAGAGTTGCCAATATTGGCCCCGCTGTTGGCAGTAGTGTTTGTTTTCACCTGCGCGTTAGTTTGGCCAGCCGAGCTAGGTGCTGGACATGTGGCGGCAAAGCCGTTGCTGGCCGACATGCTGGAGGTGCATTCCACACCGCCTAACACCAGTATGGCGGTCGTGGGCAGGTTGCTGCCTGTGATTGCAAATAGTGCAGGTGAGCCGACCATCGCAGTGTTTGGTGTGACCGAAGTGACTGATGGTGAACCGCCGCCACCGTTGTTCTCGCCGGCCGAAGTTGGCGAACAATCCACATCTGCATTCTCAATGTTGCTGCTAATTGGAGTCGCAGAGGTGTAGCGCTGCACCGTGCAGGTAAAGCTTACCGGCGAAACAACGCCTTCTTTAGCGGTCACTTCGCCATCGAGCGCAATGCTAAAGGTCTTTCCCGATGCGATGGGGGCGTTGAAAAAGACGTAAGTTGAGCCGCTAGGTCCAGCCGTGCCAACTACATTCACCGTTTGGCCATTGGCATTGGCATCGCTGGACGTTAGTTTCAACCCCAGGCTGTAGTCGCTGGTTAAACCGGTTACCTTGCCGGCCACGCCGTAGCCAATCTGCTTGCAGTCCACTGCAATGTTAGTTACCTCCGATGTAGAGGGGCTGTAAACATCCACAGGCGCGGTGCCTGCGCCATTGATCACGGTGCAGACCAAATTGGCGGGGTTCTGCGAGGCAACTACAAGCTTGTAGGTGGCACCCGCCGCAATCGCTGTTCCCCACTGGAAGCTACCGTTGCTACTAATTGAGAGGGATTCGGTGCCCTCGTTGTTTTTCAAGCTAACGCTTTGGCCACTCGCCAAGCCCGTAACCGTACCTTTCAGGGTAGTGGTGGCTTTGGTATTTACGCTGCAACTGAGGGTGACCGTGGGGGCATTCAGCGGGTCATAGGTGCCTGTTTGGTTGGACAAGGTGCAGCCGATGCCCGCATTGCTGTCCGTGCGCGAAACGGTGTAGGTTTGTCCACTAACAGGCACGCTGGCGAAACCTGCGCTCAAGTTGCCAGCAGCACCCTCCAGCTTGAGAGTGGACTTCGTGTTGCTGCCGCTGATGGCGAGTTGAAGGTCAATCGCCTGCCCGATGGGCAGTCCGCTCACTGCCACTTTGACGGCAGCTGGTTTGACCAGCTTGGCCAACAACTCACTGTTGCACGCATTGACACTGCACAAATTGGTTTTTTGATCGTCACCGAGCTTGGCGAGTTCGGTTTGCACATGGGCCACTGCTGCGGCACGGGTGACAGGCGTGGTGTTGACCAGCGCCTTACCTTGGTTTCTGAGCTGTGCCATCAGTGCAGCTACGCCTTTTTCAAAGTCGGTGTCATTGGTGTCAAGCGGCACACTCACGTCGATGCCCGTGAGGTCAGGCAGCGTGATCTTGCTGGTGTTCGTGCTGGTGTTGAGCGACTGCAACAGGCGTGCGACCCGCACCCCTTTTTCCTCCGTGTTGCCGGTGCCTGCCATGTGGTAAACGTGCACAGCCTCGCCACATTTGACTGCACCTAGCACCTGATTGCCCAGGGAGAAGGTGACATCCTCCCCTATGGCGCAGTCGTACTTTCCTGCGGCAGTCGTCAATTTTGTGATGGGTGGTGAATAGGTATAAATAAATTCGCCCCAAGTAACCGCCGCGAGCTTGGAGCCATCGGCTGAAGAGGTGATGGAGGCCCATTTGCGACTGCTTTGTACCGCTGTCCAAGTGACTCCGCTATCGCTAGAGGTAAAAACTCTGCCGTTATAGTTGACGGCTGCCAGCTTGGTGCCATCGCTGGAAGAGGTGATAGAAAACCAACCGTCATCGCTTCCGCGCTCAGTCCAGTTGGTTCCGCCATCGGTAGACGTGTAAATTTTTCCGCCACCAACAACGGTTGCGAGCTTCTTGCCGTCAACGGAGGATGCAATGGATCGCCAATTTTTTTTCCCGGCTTGGTCGCGCTTAGTCCAACTGTTTTCGATGTCGGTAGCTGTAGGGTTAGAGTTAGTTGGAAAGACAGATGTAAAAATCTCTTCGGGTGCTTCGGCCCCCGCGGCGACGGCGGCAAGCTTGGTGCCATCAGCAGACCAGGCGACGGATCGCCAAGGCTTATCACGACTAAAAGCTTTAGTCCAACTGGCACCAGAGTCTGTGGAGACATAGAGCTTGCCGCTAAATATGCCCCCACTGCTGGCTACTGCGATCCTGGTGCCATCGGCTGACATGCTAACGGCAGCCCAGGTGCGTCTGCCTGGACTTTGATGCTCTGTCCATGAGGCGTCGCCTTTGCTCCAGGTATAGACATAGCCGCCTTCCATCACTGCAGCCAGCTTGTTGCCATCTGCGGATGAGGCGATGGCTCTCCAATCACTACTAGGCGACACCTTATGGGCCGTCCAAGTGAGGCCGCTATCGGTGGAGGTGGAAATTCCCTTCTCATGAACTGCAGCCAGCTTGGTGCCATCGGCGGATGAGGCGATGGATGTCCACTTTCTTTTCGTTTCCTGTGCAGTCCAGCCGCCGACTTTGTAACTCAGGCCCTGCACGGGCGCATCAATAAAGGTGCCCGTCACGGGGGTGCCGTTTTCGCCACTGTCCGAGGAACTTGAACTCCCACACGCGGCCAACAAGCCCAACGCGAGGGAGACGCCCATGCCCGCCACTACGCGAAGCTTATTTCTTGTGATGAACCGCATGTGCTACGCCCTTTCTGGTATTTTCAAAAAAATTAATACAAAAATTTCTAATGAAAATAAATACTACTACATAAAAACTATAAAAATCTAATTTGCTTGATTTTTAAGCAGTGACTGTGCTTAATTGCTGTGGCGGCTAAGGTGAGTAGGGGTGCTGACCTGGTCTTGGCGCTGAGAAATCAGTACTTTGCCCATGTCTTGCCTGCTCCAGTGAACATAAAGGGCAGATTTCTACCTTGGGTAAATGGGACATTACAGTGTTGGGCTCACAGGCCGGGATACGACATTGAAGCGGGTTAGAATTTCGCTTTGACCGATTTTGAACGGGCGGTCTGTTTGCGCAGACCGCCCTTTGCTTTTTTTCTGGCCCGCGCGGGTGGCGAAATTGGTAGACGCACCAGGTTTAGGTCCTGACGCCAGCAATGGTGTGGGGGTT
>CANNRV010000067.1 GCA_947508145.1 Comamonadaceae bacterium | reverse complement strand
CTGGTTGAAATCGTTTGAAGAGTGCATTGTCTTCGAACTCTTAGAATGAAAGACCCGTTGACAGTCGGGCGCAAGTAGCGCCTGGCTTACTTTTTCAGTCTAACCGGCAGCTCGGCTGTCCACCCTTACCCATGACCGATCACTCAAACTCCCCCGCCCCTATCGATGAAAACCAGTTGATCGCCGAGCGCCGCAGCAAACTGCAAGCCTTGCGCCAACGACAAGCCGCAGGCGGCGCGGTCGCATTTCCCAACGACTTCAAACCGGCACACCACGCAGCGGCATTGCACACAGCGCACGGTGCCAAAGCCACCGAGGTGCTGGCTGAAGAGAAACACACGGTGCGTATCGCCGGGCGCATGGTGTTAAAGCGGGTGATGGGCAAAGCCAGTTTTGCCACCTTGCAAGACGGCAGCGGCCGCATGCAGGTGTACGTGAAAGGCGAAGACATCGGCACAGAGCTTTACGAAGAATTCAAGCATTGGGACTTGGGCGACTTTGTTGGTGCAATCGGTCATGTGTTCAAAACCAAAACCGGCGAGTTGTCGGTGCATGTCACCGAACTGCGCTTGCTGACCAAGAGCCTGCGCCCTCTGCCCGACAAATTCCACGGCGTGCATGACCAGGAAATCAAATACCGCCAACGCTACATCGACCTGATCACGGACGAAACCGCGCGTGAGCGTTTCAAGGCGCGTAGCAAAGCCATCAGCAGCATTCGCGATTTCATGGTGCAACACGATTTCTTGGAAGTGGAAACGCCCATGCTGCACCCGATTCCCGGCGGCGCAAACGCCCGGCCTTTCGAGACGCACCACAATGCTTTAGATCAGCAAATGTTTTTGCGCATCGCGCCCGAGTTGTATTTGAAACGCTTGCTGGTCGGCGGTTTCGAGAGGGTGTTTGAGATCAACCGCAATTTCCGCAATGAAGGTATCTCTGTGCGGCACAACCCCGAATTCACCATGATGGAGTTTTACGCGACCTACTGGAATTACCAGGACCTGATGGGTTTCACAGAAACACTGATACGCGAGGTGGCGCAACAAGCGGTTGGCAGTCAGTTGCTGACCTATGACGGTAAACCGGTGGATTTGAGCAAGCCGTTTGCACGCTTGACGATTCGTGAAGCCATACTGAAATACACAGACGCTGGCGACAATGTGGACAACGCTACTTGGCTGACCAACGCCTTGAAAAAAGCAGGCATGTCTGAAGAAAAACACCAACTCAGCAAACGCAGTCTGGCGGGCTTGCAAGTCATGTACTTTGAAGAAACCGTGGAAGACAAACTGTGGGAACCGACCTTCATTTGCGAGCACCCGGTCGAGATTTCCCCGCTGGCCCGCGCCAACGATGCGCGTCCCGACGTGACCGAGCGCTTTGAGCTCTACATCACCGGGCGCGAATTTGGGAACGGGTTTTCAGAGCTGAACGATGCCGAAGACCAGGCCGCGCGTTTTCAATCGCAAGTCGATGCCAAAGAAGGCGGCGACGTCGAAGCCATGTACTACGACCACGATTTTGTGCGTGCCTTGGAATACGGCATGCCGCCAGCAGGTGGCTGCGGCATAGGCATAGACCGCTTGATGATGTTGCTGACCGACAGCCCCAGCATCCGCGATGTGATTTTGTTTCCGGCGCTGCGTCGGGAAGCTTCACACACTTGAACACCTAATTGGCTTAGCCCAAACACAAACACCTGCTGACCGCGCAAGCGGTACAGCAGGTGCTGTGGGTTGAAGTTGAAAGGGTTTAAGCGGCTTTGGTGTCCGCAGCGGCTGCAGGCGGTGTTGCAGGTTTCGGCGGTTTGCAATCGTGGCAGAAAAATGCCAGACTGCCTGCGAAACGTTGTTGACTGCCTTGGCGACGCGGCTTGTGCATGCCGCACTTGATGCACGACATGGTCTCGCCCATTTTGCCCATTCCTGCGAACGGGGAGCCGTTTTCACGGCTGGTAAAACGAAGACCACTCTCGTCAACAGAGGTTTTGCCAGATTTGGTTGCCATGGGATTCCTTTTGCGAGTTGACGGCCCCGGTGAACAGGGCAAGTCGACTATTTTAACCGCTTATGGATAGCGGATCGCGCACTTCGCTGCGCCGCATCAAGGCAACAAAGCCAGCGCCTGCAAATACGCGGGTTGGCGCATCAAATCGCCCCAATCTGGTGCGGGTGCGACTGGCAATAAGGCGCGGCGACGGGCTTCACTGGCTGCAGACAAGCGCCATTCACCTGCGTGTTCGGCCTGCGCCAAGCCTTTTATCAACTGGTCTACCGCCTGACCGCCGCCCTCGCTGTCTGCCGTGCTTTGGTTACACAACAGCACCAGGTCACAGCCTGCGTTCAAAGCGGTGACTGCTGCTTGGGTGTAACTGACTTGTTCGCCGTCAATCAAACGCGCACCGGCCATGGACAAATCGTCGCTGAACACCGCGCCCAGAAAACCGAGTTGCTGACGCAAGATGTCTTGTAACCAGCGCTTGGAAAATCCGGCGGGGCGGCTGTCCACTTTGGGGTAGATGACATGTGCGGGCATGACGCTGTTCAAACTGCTGTTGAGCCAACCGTAAGGTAAAGCATCGTCACTGAGTATGTTCTTCAAACTGCGTTTGTCCACCGGTATCTCGGTGTGAGAATCGGCTTTGACAAAACCATGCCCGGGAAAATGCTTGCCACAGTTGGCCATGCCGGCTTGCAGCAAGCCGTGCATCAGGCTTTTGGCCAAGAGACTGACGATGCGCGGGTCGCGTGCAAACGCACGGTCGCCGATGACACCGCTGCTGCCGAAATCCAAGTCCAGCACCGGGGTGAAACTCATGTCCACACCGCAGGCACGCAACTCGGCTGCCAGCACATAGCCGCAAGCCGTGGCCGCGTTGGTCGCATGCAAGGCGCCGCTGCCGGGCAAGCCCGCATCGTCTTGTAGCCACAGTTCGCCCAAGGCACGCATGGGCGGCAAGTGTGTGAATCCGTCGGTGCGAAAACGCTGCACCCGCCCGCCTTCATGGTCGACCAAAATCAACAAATCACTTCGCACAGATTTGATGTCGGCGCACAAGGCGGTCAGTTGCGCGCGGTCCACCCAATTGCGACCAAACAAAATCATGCCGCCAGTGAGCGGATGCGCCAGGCGACGGCGGTCGGTGTCGCTCAGCGTGGTGCCTGCGATATCCAAAATCAAAGGTGCGTGTGTGTGTTTACTCATGGTTCTGCTTGTTCAACAATCACATAACTGGTGGCGTAATCACTTTCATCGCTGAGCGATACATGGGCGTTGAGCTGTTTGCTGTCGCACCATGCTTTGAGTGCGCCGTGCAGCACGATGGTGGGCTGGCCGCCGGGTTTGCGCCCGACTTCGCAATGCCGCCAGGTCATGGGCATGCGCATGCCCAAACCTATCGCCTTGCTGAATGCTTCTTTCACAGAAAACCTGGTGGCCAGATAACGCACACCCCGGTCCGGCCAACGGGCGCTTCGGGCGCGAAATACCTGCATTTCTGCTTCGCTGAGTATCTTCATGGCAAAGCGCTCACCGTTTTTTTCCCAGGCGGCGCGTATGCGGCGTATGTCACAAATATCGGTGCCTATGCCGTAAATACGGCTCATGGTGCCAAGCAATCCAAGTAGGCTTGCACCGTCGCGTTGTAGCCCCTCTCAAGCGCATCGCCCATGAGAGCGTGTCCGATGGACACTTCTTTCACGTCAGGTACACCCTGAATGAAATCACGCAAGTTGAGCAAATTCAAATCATGTCCGGCATTCACTTGCAGCCCGGCGTGTTGTGCGGCAAGGGCGGCGGCATGGAACATGTCCATCACACTGGCATGCATGGCTGTGCCGTGCGCCTGTGCATAAGGCTCGGTGTACAACTCCACCCGGTCGGCGCCAACCTCAGCCGCGGCACCGATGGCCCGGGGGTCTGCGTCCATGAACAGACTCACGCGTGCGCCTAAGTCTTTGGCTTCGGCGATCACATCTTTCAATTTGGCTGCATCTTGCGGAAAGCGCCAGCCGTGGTCAGAGGTGAACTGGTTTTCGCCATCGGGTACGAAAGTGACTTGTTGCGGTCGCACCTGACGCACCAAGTCCATCAGGTTGTGAAACGGGTTGCCTTCAATGTTGTATTCGCGGTCCGGCCAGTCTTTGAGCAAGTCGGCCAAGTCGAGCACATCGCCGGGACGGATATGCCGCTGGTCGGGGCGCGGGTGCACGGTGATGCCGTGCGCCCCGGCTTGCAAACACAGGGTGGCCGCGCGGGTGACGCTGGGAATGCCCAGCAAACGGGTGTTGCGCAGCAAGGCAACTTTGTTGAGATTGACTGAAAGATGGGTACTCATAGGGCTTGCAATTCCATCATGACTTGGCGGGTGCGCAAGCTGTTGACACCGCAATGGTAGTGCAACAGATTGCGCAACTGGGTTTGTATCGCGGCGCGGTCTTCGGCAGGCCATTCGGCGCACACCCGCAACAAGGCTGTCAACGGGTCGGAACTGTCCAAGGCCGCGTGCAATTGCAACCATTGTTCCCCGCGTAAATACGGGGCTTGCGTGCTGCTTCGCAAACCGGCTTCGGCCAGCAAAGCGTACTGCTTATCTGACAGCAAAGGCTGCAAGGTCAAGGTTTGCACAGACAAATCGGGCAAAAAACCAATGTCTTGCAACAACAGCAATTCAAAGGCCCGCAGCAATGGCGCGGTGGTGTTGTCCAAACCACTGGACAGCACTTTGACGGTTTGGCGGTAAATATCAAACAGCGCCGCATGCGGATCGTCGCGGGCCAACAGCCGCATCAACAATTCATTCAGGTAATAGCCGGACAACAAAGCGTCACCGGTCGGCATGACATGGCCGCCGGCCCATTCCGCGCTTTTCAATGTGCGGATTTCACCTTCACCGCCAAAGCACACCAAGATAGGTTGCAATGGCAAGAGCACGGCACGCAATTGAGAGGTCGGTCGTTTCGCCCCTTTGGCCACCAAGGCCACCCGGCCCAGGTGCCGGGTAAAGACTTCCAGAATCAGACTGGTCTCGCTCCAGTCGTAATGGTGAAGGACGAACGCAGGCTCGTCCAGCACACGTTGGGCGGTGCTTCTTCTATTCGTAGCCAAAGCTGCGCACCCGCGCTTCGTCGTCGGCCCAGCCGGAGCGCACTTTCACCCACAGCTCTAAAAACACTTTGGCATCCATCAGCTTTTCCAGCTCCTGTCGCGCCAGCGTGCCGATTTGTTTCAAACGCTCGCCGCCCTCGCCTATCACCATGGCTTTGTGGCCGTCGCGCTCGACGATGATGGTGGCCGCCACCCTCACCATGCGCGACACGGTCTTGCCCGGCTCTTCGGTGAATTTATCAATCACCACGGTGGAGGTGTAAGGCAATTCGTCACCGGTTAAGCGAAACAATTTTTCGCGGATCATTTCACTGACCAGAAATTTTTCACTGCGGTCGGTCAGCTCGTCAGCGGTGTACCACCAGGCTTGTTCGGGCAAATATTTTTCACATTGCACCAGCAGGCGCTGAATGTCTTTGGTGTTTTTCGCCGACATCGGCATGAGTTCGGCGAACCCGTGTTTCTCTTGCATCTCTTGCAGCCACTGCGCGATTTCATGCCGTTGATTCACTTTGTCGAGTTTGTTGGCCACCAAAATGCAGGGGATGTGTTTGCTCAGCAACGCCAGCACTTTGGCATCCGCTTCGGCAAAGCTGCCCGCGTTCACCACGAACAAAACAAGGTCCACATCACCGACCGCGCCGAGCACGGTTTTGTTCAGCGAGCGGTTCAAGGCATTGGCATGCGCGGTTTGAAAACCGGGTGTGTCTACAAAAATGAATTGCGTGTGATCGGCATTGTGTATGCCGGTGATACGGTGACGCGTGGTTTGCGCCTTGCGCGAGGTGATGCTGATTTTTTGCCCGACCAAAGCGTTGAGCAAAGTGGATTTGCCCACATTGGGTTTGCCGACGATGGCAACCGTGCCGCAGCGTTGTGGCATGGTGGTGATGTCTGTGGGGTCTGTCATTGCGGGTGCTCCTTGAGCCATTGAAGCATGGCCAGCGCGGCGGCTTGTTCACCACTGCGTCTGGAGCTGCCGATGCCGCGTTGTGACTGTTTCAATTCAGTGACTTCACATTCGACATCAAAGGTTTGTTGGTGGGCTGCGCCGGTGGTGCCGACCACGCGGTAGACCGGTAGTTGCCAGCGTCGCGCTTGCAGCCATTCTTGCAATTCGGTTTTCGGGTCTTTGGCGGCGGCGGTCATGCTGGGCGACAAATCCACTTTGTCAAACAAGCGCAGCACCAGCGAACTGGCTGTGTCGTAACCGGCATCTAAATACACTGCACCGATGACGGCTTCCAGCGCGTCTGCCAATATGGAAGGCCGGTGCTGACCACCTGAGCGCATTTCACCTTCTCCCAACCTGACCAAACCGACCAAGCCGAGCCCGGTGGCCAGCTTGTGCAAAGTATCTTGTTTCACCAGACTGGCCCGCACACGGGATAAATCGCCCTCAGGCTGGTCGTGCAATGCGCGGTACAGCATGCCGGAGACCGCCAGGTTCAACACCGAGTCACCCAAAAATTCCAGACGCTCGTTGTGCGGGCTGCCAAAACTGCGGTGCGTCAGCGCCAGCGCCAGCAAACGCGGATCAGCAAATTCATGTTGCAAACGGACTTGCAGTGCTTCATGTTGTTTGCTGTCGCTCACCTGGCCCCTGTTCAGTTGAAGCCGCCAATGCGCGACGGATTAGAGAAATTCATCCACACAAAAAAGGCTTTGCCGACAATGTTTTTATCCGGCACAAAACCCCAGTAGCGGGAATCTAAGGAGTTGTCGCGGTTGTCACCCATCATGAAGTAATGACCGGGCGGGACGGTGCATTCCAATCCTTCAATGTTGTAAGTGCAGTTCTCTTTGAAAGGGAAATCATCGATACCGCTGACGAAATTCGGTGTTCTTTCATCATTCAGCAAGCGGTGTTTTAACAGTCCGTCCATTTCTGCGGGAGAACTGCCAAGCGGCAAGTCTTCTTCAAACTGCTTGCTGTAGCGCATATTGTCCGCGTCGAAAAATTCCGGAACGGCCACTTTGCTGACCGGTTGGCCATTGATGGTCAGTACCTTGTTCAGGTAAGCGATCTTGTCACCAGGCACGCCAACCACACGCTTGATGTAGTCCAAGCTGGGCTTGGGCGGAAAACGAAACACCATGACATCGCCCCGTTTGACAGGTGAGCCCTGGGTCAACTGGTAATTGATGACCGGCAGACGGATGCCGTAATGGAATTTGTTCACCAAAATCAGGTCGCCAACATGCAAGGTAGGGATCATGGAGCCGGACGGGATTTTGAACGGCTCAAACAAAAAAGAACGCAGCACAAACACGGCGGCAATGACCGGAAACAAACCGGCGGTCCAGTCCATCCACCAGGGTTGACGCAATATCTCTTCGCGGGCCTGTCTGAATGCGCTGTCGTCTTCTTTGGCGGTGATGCCTTGGCGTTTCAAGTCTTCCAGTCGGCTGGCTTGTTGCGCATCCATCAAGAGCGCCGCAGCGCGTCGACGCGGCAGAAAATACAGTTGCTCTGCCACCCAATAGATACCGCTGACCAAGGTAGCCAAAAACAGCAACAAGGCAAACGAGCCTTCAATATTGCCGCTGTACCAGGCAGCGGCATAGCCGACAAACGCGGCCAATACAACGGATGTGAAAGCGGCTATCAATCTTCCACCTGCAATATCGCCAAAAAGGCTTCTTGGGGCACTTCCACCGATCCGATTTGTTTCATGCGTTTCTTACCTGCTTTTTGTTTCTCTAAGAGTTTGCGCTTGCGGCTGATGTCACCGCCATAGCATTTTGCCAGCACGTTTTTACGCAAGGCCTTGATGGTTTCACGCGCAATGATGTTGGCACCGATGGCGGCTTGAATCGCCACGTCAAACATTTGGCGGCTGATGATTTCGCGCATCTTGGCGACCACAGCACGGCCCCGGTACTGCGACTGGCTGCGGTGCACGATGATGGACAGCGCGTCCACCCGCTCGCCGTTGAGCAGGATGTCGACCTTCACCACATCAGCAGCGCGGTATTCTTTGAATTCGTAGTCCATGGACGCATAACCCCGGCTGACGCTTTTGAGTTTGTCAAAAAAGTCGAGCACGATTTCACCCAAAGGCATTTCATAGGTCAGCATGACTTGGCGACCGTGGTAAGCCATGTTCAATTGCACGCCGCGTTTTTGGTTGGCCAAGGTCATCACCGCGCCCACATAGTCTTGCGGCATGTACAAATGCACGGTGACAATGGGCTCGCGGATTTCTTCCATCTTGCTGGCCTCGGGCATCTTGGACGGGTTTTCCACCATCGCCACTTCGCCGTCAGCACGCAACACCTGGTAGACCACGCTGGGTGCGGTGGTGATCAGGTCCTGATCGAACTCCCGCTCCAGACGCTCTTGCACGATTTCCATGTGCAACAAACCCAGAAAACCGCAGCGAAAACCGAAACCCAGCGCTTGTGACACCTCGGGCTCATAGCGCAAGGAGGAATCGTTCAGCTTGAGTTTTTCCAATGCGTCTCGCAAAGCGTCGTACTGGTTGGCCTCGGTCGGGTACAAACCGGCGAACACCTGGGGCTGTATTTCTTTGAAGCCGGGCAGAGCCTGTTCTGCCGGTCCCAGGTTGTTGGGCAGCTTTTTTTCCAAAGTGATGGTGTCGCCCACTTTGGCCGCTTGCAGTTCTTTGATGCCCGCAATGACGTAACCCACTTCACCGGCTTGCAATGCGTCGCGCGGCTCGTTGGCTGGCGTGAACACGCCCAGGTTGTCGGCGTTGTAGACCGTACCGGTGGCCATCATTTTGAAACGCTCACCTTTGTTCAGGTGCCCGTCAACCACACGCACCAGCATGACCACACCCACATAGGTGTCGAACCAACTGTCGACGATCATGGCGCGCAACGGGGCCTCTGGATTGCCTTTGGGGGCCGGGATTTTGGCGACCACGGCTTCGAGGATCTCTTCCACGCCCATACCGGTTTTGGCAGAGCACGGGATGGCATCGCTGGCATCAATGCCAATCACGTCTTCTATTTCAGATTTGGCGTTCTCTGGGTCAGCAGAAGCCAGATCCATTTTGTTGAGCACTGGCACGACTTCGACACCCAGGTCGAGCGCGGTGTAACAGTTGGCAACGGTCTGCGCTTCCACGCCTTGGCTGGCATCCACCACCAGCAACGCGCCCTCACAAGCTGACAAAGAACGGCTGACTTCGTACGAGAAGTCGACGTGGCCCGGCGTATCGATCAAATTCAGGTTGTAAATCTGCCCGTCTTTGGCTTTGTAGCGCAATGCAGCAGTCTGCGCCTTGATGGTTATCCCACGCTCTTTTTCGATATCCATCGAGTCCAGCACCTGCGCTTCCATCTCTCTGTCGCTCAAGCCGCCACAGCGTTGAATGATGCGGTCCGCGAGCGTGGATTTGCCGTGGTCAATGTGCGCGATGATGGAAAAATTTCTGATGTGGTTCATCAATGCAAGCGTTTAAGTGTTTGAATTTACAGAGGAGAAAGACATAAAAAAGGGCGCGTCAGGTGATGACGCGCCCGGAACCAACAATCTATGGCAACTGCGATAGTTGGAACTTCATTGTAGGCAGAAAGCCCGAAGCCGAATGCCTCAAGTGGTCTTTGCAATGCCATATGACGTTCCGGACTGTCAAAGTTACTCACAGTTTATACACATTTCAATTTGCGATTGTTAAGGATAACTTGTGGGTGATCTGTGGATCGCTATGTACAAGCCCTGATTTATCCCGCATGGCGGATAAATCAGGATTGTATATGCCAAGTCAGCT
>CANNRV010000066.1 GCA_947508145.1 Comamonadaceae bacterium | reverse complement strand
GGGGCGCTGACAGCAGTCCTCTGCCTTTTAGAAAGGGCTCTTTGTGGTGGTTGCGCCTCAGAGACAGACAAGGCTGTACCCAAACCCAATTGATCACAGTGATAGATCCTGAATTTTTATGATTGTCACCAAACCTTGTTATTAAACAGTTATATTAGCTGCCATGTTTGCTTTTGAAGTAAACGTAACTGTTTTATTTCACTTCTAAAGGATGATTTATGCTGCGTTTTAACCAACAACTGATCCAAGCCGCTGTGTTGACTGTGGTGATTTGCGTGAGTGGATGCGCATCAGTGTCGTCAGCCTGGGATTCAACGACCAGTTCGATCGGCGATTTTTTCAAATCAGACAAGTCAGAAAAATCTGAAGCTCCTGCCAAACCAGCCGAAGCCAAAAAATAATCTCTGGATGTAGTCCCGCATGCTGCTGTTAAATGCTGTTGCGGGATGTTTGCTCAGTCCAGTGTCTCGTTAGCTGCAAAATTCAGTTCAACTTTGGCTCCGCTGGGGTCTAAGCAAAATAATTGCCAAGGTCCGCCATCACGGTGCTGCAACTGATAGGGATAGCCGCTGTGATCAAAGCGGGCTTTCATCTCTTTTAAGTTAACGGTGGTGAAAGCCATGTGGTCAATCACACCAGCAGCAGGTTGAGGCACCGGTCTATCAAAATACAAATGCAAAACCGCAGTGTCACCTACATATAACCAGGCGCCATCAAAGCCTAAATCAGGTCTATATCCGCGCTTAAGTCCGAGCAAATTTTCATAAAAGGCCAGTGTTGCAACAGGATCACCGGCAATCGCGGTGAAGTGGTTCATTCCAGTGATCATTGTTTTGTAAATGAAAGTTGCTGATAGTGCGGCGTAGTAGCGTGTAATTGATGTGCTTGTGGGCCTGGCGGAGAGGGCGGGATTCGAACCCGCGGAGGGCTATTAACCCTCACACGCTTTCCAGGCGTGCGACTTAAACCGCTCATCCACCTCTCCTGTGTTGTTCATTGTAGCAGTCGGGTCGGCGGGTACACTTTGCGGTTAGGCAACCGACGCGTCTCAAGCCCCACCGGAGTAGTTAATGAAATTTCGTTTCCCCATCGTCATCATCGACGAAGATTTTCGTTCAGAGAACACGTCTGGCCTTGGCATTCGTGCTCTTGCGCAAGCGATCGAGGGTGAGGGTTATGAAGTCATGGGGGTCACCAGTTATGGTGATTTGAGCCAGTTCGCTCAGCAGCAGTCACGTGCAAGTGCTTTTATTTTGTCCATTGATGATGAGGAATTCACACCAGGACCAGACCTGGATCCTGCTGTTTTGAATTTGCGCAATTTCATTGACGAAGTTCGCCGCAAAAATGCTGATGTCCCCATTTATGTCTATGGCGAAACCAAAACCTCCCGACATTTGCCTAACGATATCTTGCGCGAATTGCACGGATTTATCCATATGTTTGAGGACACGCCAGAATTTGTTGCGCGTCACATCATTCGCGAAGCCAAAAGTTATCTGGAAAGCGTTCAGCCGCCTTTCTTCAAAGCCTTGCTTGATTACGCCGAAGACGGTTCTTATTCATGGCATTGCCCGGGACACTCTGGTGGTGTCGCGTTTTTGAAAAGTCCGGTGGGGCAGATGTTCCATCAGTTTTTCGGTGAAAACATGTTGCGTGCCGACGTATGCAATGCGGTGGAGGAACTCGGTCAATTGCTGGACCATGACGGCGCGATTGGAGAGAGTGAACGCAATGCCGCGCGCATTTTCAATGCCGACCATTGTTTCTTTGTGACCAACGGTACCAGCACCTCTAACAAAATTGTCTGGCACCACACGGTGGCACCAGGGGACGTCGTGGTAGTGGACCGCAACTGCCACAAGTCGGTGTTGCACGCCATCATCATGACCGGGGCGATTCCGGTGTTTCTCAAGCCCACGCGCAACCATTTCGGCATCATCGGCCCCATACCCAAAAGCGAGTTTGAGCCTGAAGCTATCAAAGCCAAAATCAAAGCCAACCCTTTGCTTAAAGGTCAGGACATCAAAACCATCAAGCCCAAGGTGATGACGCTGACACAGTCTACCTATGACGGTGTTTTGTACAACACTGAGACGATCAAAAATATGTTAGACGGCTATGTGCCTAATTTGCATTTTGATGAAGCTTGGTTGCCTCATGCGGCATTTCATCCCTTTTATGGCACTTTTCACGCCATGGGGAAAAAACGCTTACGACCTAAGCAAGCCATGGTCTACTCAACTCAGTCGGTTCATAAATTATTGGCCGGTATCAGCCAAGCCAGCCATGTATTGGTTCAGGATTCTCAAGAAAACAAGTTGGACCGGCACTTGTTCAATGAAGCCTATTTGATGCACACCAGTACCAGTCCTCAGTACAGCATCATTGCCAGTTGCGATGTCGCCGCGGCCATGATGGAGCCACCCGGGGGCACTGCTTTGGTTGAAGAAAGCATTGCTGAAGCACTCGATTTCCGTCGTGCCATGCGCAAAGTTGATGCAGAGTACGGTAAGGACTGGTGGTTCAAGGTCTGGGGGCCGGATAACCTGGTGGAAGATGGTGTCGGACGCGCTGATGATTGGGTGATCAAGGCGGAAAAAAAAGGCCGTGTGAAAAAAACCGATGCGCCCAATTGGCATGGTTTTGGCGATTTGGCTGATGGCTTCAACATGCTTGACCCTATCAAAGCCACCATCGTTACCCCTGGTTTGCGTCTGGACGGCAAGTTTGATGATGCAGGCATACCCGCCAGCATCGTCACCAAATTTTTAGCCGAGCACGGCGTGATTGTTGAGAAAACAGGGCTTTACAGTTTTTTCATCATGTTCACTATCGGTATCACCAAAGGCCGTTGGAATTCATTGTTGACCGCTTTGCAGCAGTTCAAAGACGACTACGATCGTAACCAGCCCATGTGGCGTATCCTGCCTGAGTTTTGCCAAAAGCATTCAAAATACGAACGCATGGGCTTGCGCGATTTGTGCCATTACATACACTTGCTGTACGCCAAACACGATATCGCCAGATTGACCACAGACATGTATCTCAGCGATTTAAAACCAGCCATGAAGCCCAGCGATGCGTATGCACAAATCGCGCACCGCAACACCGAGCGTGTGCCAATTGATGATTTGCTAGGACGCATCACCACCAGCTTGGTCACGCCTTACCCACCGGGTATTCCGCTGTTGATTCCGGGCGAGGTGTTCAATAAGAAAATCATCGACTATTTGAAATTCGCGCGTGAGTTCAACTTGAAATGCCCGGGCTTTGAAACAGATATACACGGCCTGGTAGAAGAAAAAGATGAATTGGGCGTGACCCATTATTTTGCAGATTGCGTCAAACTTTAAACAACCATGAGTCAAGACAAACACAACTTCGCTAAGCAAAATATCGCTGACTGGGAGAAAGCTGCGGCCAAATCTGCGCCCGGCGGGGACTTGAATAAATTGAATTGGGTAACGCCCGATGGCATCACCGTCAAGCCTTTGTACACAGCGCAAGACACGGCCTCGTTGCCCTATACAGATACCTTACCCGGCTTTGCGCCGTTTCTGCGTGGACCGCAAGCCAGCATGTATGCGGTGCGCCCGTGGACCATCAGACAGTACGCCGGTTTCTCTACTGCGGAAGAGTCAAATGCGTTTTACCGTAAAGCTTTGGCCGCAGGCGGTCAAGGTGTGTCGGTGGCTTTCGATTTGGCCACGCACCGGGGCTACGACTCGGACCACCCGCGTGTCACCGGTGACGTTGGCAAAGCTGGTGTCGCCATCGATTCAGTAGAGGACATGAAAATATTGTTTGACCAGATACCGCTGGACAAGGTGTCAGTGTCTATGACCATGAACGGTGCGGTGTTGCCGGTGTTGGCCGGTTATGTGGTGGCGGCTGAAGAGCAGGGCGTTTCACAAGACCAACTCAGCGGCACCATACAAAATGACATTCTCAAAGAATTCATGGTGCGCAACACTTATATATTTCCGCCCGAGCCCAGTATGCGCATTGTTGGCGACATCATTGCGTATACCGCCGGGCACATGCCCAAGTTCAACTCCATCAGCATCAGCGGGTACCACATGCAAGAAGCCGGTGCCAACCAGGCGCTGGAATTGGCATTGACATTGGCCGATGGTCAGGAATATGTACGTACCGCCATGAAGCAAGGACTGGATGTGGATGCATTCGCGCCTCGCTTGTCCTTCTTCTGGGCCATTGGCATGAATTTCTATTTGGAAATCGCCAAGATGCGTGCCGCGCGTTTGCTGTGGTGTCGCATCATGCAGGATGTGGGCGCGAAAAACCCCAAGAGTCTGATGCTGCGCACGCATTGCCAAACCTCTGGCTGGTCCCTAACTGAACAAGACCCTTACAACAATATCGTTCGCACCACCATCGAAGCCATGGCAGCGGTGTTTGGCGGTACGCAAAGTTTGCACACCAATAGCTTTGATGAAGCGATTGCCTTGCCTACCGAGTTTTCTTCGCGCATTGCCCGCAACACGCAGCTCATCATTCAGGAAGAAACCCACATCACCCATGTGATTGACCCTTGGGCCGGCAGTTACATGATGGAAAAACTCACCCAGGACATGGCTGACGAGGCCTGGAAAATTATCGAAGAAGTCAATGCCATGGGCGGCATGACCAAGGCGGTGGGTTCGGGTTGGGCAAAATTGAAAATTGAAGCAGCAGCAGCTGACAAGCAGGCGCGTATCGATTCAGGCCAAGATGTGATTGTTGGGGTTAATAAATACAAACTGCAAACCCAAGACGCAGTCGATGTGCGGGATATCGACAACGTCAAGGTGCGCGACTCGCAGATCGAACGCTTGCATCGGATCAAGGCCTCGCGCGACAACGCTGCGGTGGCTAAAGCCGTGGAAGCTTTGACCCAAGCCGCACAAGACGGCAGCGGCAATTTGCTGGACTTGTCTATCCAAGCCGTGCGTTTACGTGCGACAGTGGGTGAAATCAGCGATGCACTCGAAAAAGTATTCGGCAGACACCGCGCAGACACACAGAAAATCAGCGGTGTTTACGCTGCGGCTTATGACGCGGGTGAGAATGAAGGAGACACCATGGAATATTGGAACGCTCTCAAAGCTGATATCGCTGCGTTTGCTCAAAAACAAGGCCGTCGTCCGCGCGTCATGATTTCAAAACTTGGACAAGACGGTCATGACCGGGGGGCCAAAGTAGTGGCCACAGCATTCGCCGATCTGGGCTATGACGTGGACATCGGACCCTTGTTTCAAACCCCCGAAGAATGCGCACGTCAAGCCATTGAAAACGATGTGCACGCGGTCGGTGTGTCCACATTGGCGGCAGGTCATAAAACCCTGGTGCCGGCCATCATTGCCGAGCTGAAAAAACAAGGAGCCGACGACATCATTGTGTTTGTCGGTGGTGTCATTCCCCGTCAAGACTATGACTTCTTGTACCAAGCAGGTGTGAAGGGCATTTACGGTCCCGGCACGCCGATTCCGGTGAGTGCCAGAGATGTGCTCGAGCAAATCACCAAGGCCTTGGTGTAAAACTTGCCCTGTCCTGATTTGATATGTACCATTGGGTATATATCAACGAGGAGTCAGCTATGAGCTCATCCACTGATACCGCCAAAATTTTCACCACCGGACGCAGCCAAGCCGTTCGCCTGCCCAAGGCTTACCGGTTTGATACTGATGAGGTGTTCATTGAAAAGGTCGGCAATACCGTTGTGCTAAGACCCAAGCAAAACACAACCTTGGCTTGGGGCACGCACTTGCAATCTATTTTGAGTGGGTGGCAGGGTATGCCTGAGGAAATCGAGCGGCAACATACTTTGTCTGAAGACGACATAGAAAGCCTTGACTGATGTCCGCTCTCTACCTGCTAGACACCAACATGGTGATCTACATTCAACGCGGCGTGCCCAGTGTATTGGCGCGTTTGAACGAATTGGGGGCTGAGCGCGTGGCACTGTCTTCCATCGTGGCGGCTGAGTTGGCCTATGGTGTTGAAAAAAGTGCTTTCAAAGAACGCAACCGCAAGGTGCTGGAGTTGTTCTTGGGCGAGGTACGTGTGCTGCCGTGGACACATGATGCCATGTGGCACTTTGCCCAGCATCAACATGTATTGCGTCAATCAGGACAGATGATTGGTGAATTGGACTTGCTGATTGCCTGTCAAGCTTTGGCGCTAGATGCGGTATGCGTGACCAACAACACGCGAGAGTTTGAGCGGATCAAGGGTTTGAAATTGGAGAACTGGATTCATCCAGGCCGCGTCAAATGAACCCTGAGTCATTGTTAACCGATATGTTGAATGGTGATGCTGCCGCTCAGCGCCGCGCCATGGCCAAAGCCATCACGCTATTGGAGTCCACCCGTGCAGACCACCGCGCGCAAGCCGATGATTTGCTGACCCAACTGTTGCCGCACACAGGCAAGAGTTTGCGTATTGGTTTGAGCGGTGTGCCTGGCGTCGGTAAAAGCACTTTGATAGAGACACTGGGCCTGTGGTTGATAGGGCAAGGCCACAAAGTCGCTGTATTGGCGATCGACCCTTCTTCCAGCGTCTCCGGCGGCTCCATCTTGGGTGACAAAACCCGCATGGAACATTTGTCTGTGCATCCATCTGCTTTTATTCGCCCCAGCCCCAGCAGCGGCACCTTGGGTGGCGTGGCTGAAAAAACCCGCGAATGCATGATGGTCTGCGAAGCCGCCGGGTATGACATTGTGTTGGTCGAAACCGTGGGTGTGGGGCAGAGCGAAACAGCCGTGGCAGGTATGACCGATATGTTTGTGCTGATGCAATTGCCCAATGCAGGTGACGATTTGCAGGCCATCAAAAAAGGGGTCATGGAATTGGCAGACCTGATTTTGATCAACAAGTCAGACATTGATGAAGACGCAGCCACACGCGCACAGTCCTTCATTCAAAGTGCATTGCATTTGTTGGGGCATCATCCTTCAGATGACATGCCCATGTGGCAGGCTGAAGTCATGCGCTTGAGCGCATTGCACGGCGCAGGTGTGACCGCATTGTGGGACAAGGTGCTGCGGTTCAAGCAGCTGCAAACCGATGGTGGACAATGGGTACACAGGCGGCAAACGCAGGCTTTAACCTGGATGAACGAGCGCATTCAGTCAGGCTTGCGCGAGGCATTCACACAGCATTCGGGTGTGGCCGCAGCGCTGTCACGCATGCAACAGGAAGTGCTTTCAGGCCGAATAGCCGCTTCCACCGCAGCGCGACAATTGCTGGCTTTGGCATCCCGCCCCGTGGCTGAAAGCTAATAAGAAAACCAAAGAGGATTTGATATGCAGGAAATCATTCATCAGCTGGAAGAAAAACGTGCAGCCGCGCGTTTGGGAGGCGGCGAAAAACGCATCGCAGCGCAGCACAGCAAAGGCAAGCTGACCGCACGCGAACGCTTAGAGGTATTGTTAGATGAAGGTACCTTTGAAGAATGGGATATGTTTGTTGAACACCGTTGTACTGACTTCGGCATGCAAGACAGCAAGATTCCCGGCGACGGCGTGGTCACCGGCTACGGCATGATCAATGGCCGACTGGTGTTTGTGTACAGCCAGGACTTCACGGTGTATGGCGGGGCATTGTCTGAAAGCCATGCTGAAAAAATCTGCAAGATCATGGACCAGGCCATGAAGGTCGGTGCCCCTGTCATCGGTTTGAATGACTCGGGCGGTGCGCGTATTCAAGAAGGCGTGGCCTCACTTGGTGGCTATGCAGAAGTGTTCCAGCGTAACGTGATGGCCAGCGGTGTGGTGCCGCAGATCAGCATGATCATGGGCCCGTCAGCCGGTGGTGCGGTGTACTCGCCTGCATTGACTGATTTCATCTTCATGGTGAAAGACAGCTCATACATGTTTGTCACCGGCCCTGATGTGGTGAAAACCGTCACACACGAAGAGGTGAGTGCCGAAGAGCTGGGTGGTGCTATCACCCACACCACCAAAAGCGGCGTGGCTGATCTAGCGTTCAACAACGATGTGGAAGCCTTGTTGATGCTACGCCGTCTCTACAACTATTTGCCTTTGAACAACCGTGAAAAACCACCGGTGCGTCCCAGCGGTGACCCGACTGATCGCATGGACCTGAGTTTGGACACGCTGGTGCCGGACAACCCCAACATGCCTTATGACATGAAAGAGTTGATCCTCAAGACTGTTGACGACGGCGACTTCTTCGAGCTGCAACCCGAGTACGCGAAAAACATACTCATCGGTTTTGCCCGCATGGCCGGACAAACCGTGGGCATCGTGGCCAACCAACCGCTGGTGCTGGCCGGTTGTCTGGATATCAAGAGCTCGATCAAAGCCGGTCGCTTTGTGCGTTTTTGCGATGCCTTCAATATTCCTGTCATCACCTTTGTGGATGTGCCGGGTTTCATGCCGGGTACCAGCCAAGAGTTCGGCGGCATCATCAAACACGGTGCCAAATTGCTGTATGCCTACGCCGAATGCACGGTGCCAAAAATCACCGTCATTACCCGCAAGGCCTACGGCGGCGCATACGACGTGATGGCTTCCAAGCATTTGCGCGGCGATGTGAATTTCGCCTGGCCGCACGCAGAGATTGCTGTGATGGGTGCCAAAGGCGCGGTGGAAATCATCTTCCGCGAAGACAAAGGCGACCCGGAAAAACTCGCGGCCAAAGAGGCCGAATACAAAGCCCGCTTTGCCAACCCGTTTGTGGCCGGTGCACGTGGCTTTATCGATGACGTGATATTGCCCAGCGAAACCCGCAAACGCATTTGCCGCTCGCTGGTGATGTTGAAAGACAAAAAAGTTGATAACCCGTGGCGCAAGCACGGCAATATTCCGTTGTGAGTGTGCTGGAGAAAAAAATGTTTACAAAAATTCTGATTGCTAATCGAGGCGACCAGCCGCGAAGCGGCGCAGCAGCGCAGCTAAATTGCATGGTGCGCGTAGCGCACGCAGGCGATTTCAGCTCGATGGAGATGACCCATGTTTAACAAAATTCTGATTGCCAATCGAGGTGAAATCGCCTGCCGTGTGATCGCTACAGCGCGTCGCATGGGCATTGCCACGGTGGCCGTTTATTCTGAAGCTGACCGCAATGCACGTTTCGTGGCGTTGGCTGACGAAGCCGTGCACATTGGCCCTGCGGCCAGCCGTGAGAGTTATTTGGTGGCTGCCAAAATCATTGCGGCCGCCAAACAAACCGGCGCACAAGCCATTCACCCGGGCTATGGTTTTTTGAGCGAGAACGAAGAGTTCGCGCGATTGTGTGAAGAGCAAGGCATCGTCTTCATCGGCCCCAAACACGAAGCCATCGCGGCGATGGGCGACAAAATCGCCTCTAAAAAATTAGCAGCACTGGCCAAGGTCAACACCATTCCCGGCGTGAATGAGGCGATCGAGTCGCCTGAAAAAGCAGTGGAAATCGCCAAGGGTATTGGCTACCCGGTGATGATCAAAGCGTCTGCCGGCGGTGGCGGCAAAGGCTTGCGTGTGGCCTACAACGACAAAGAAGCGCACGAGGGCTTTAGCTCGTGCCGTAACGAAGCACGCAATAGTTTTGGCGACGACCGCGTGTTCATCGAAAAATTCGTCGAAGAACCGCGTCACATTGAAATCCAGTTACTCGGTGACGCACACGGCAATGTGGTGTTTTTGAATGAGCGCGAATGCTCCATTCAGCGCCGTCACCAGAAAGTGATTGAAGAAGCGCCATCTCCGTTCATCAGTGACGAGACACGTGCCGCCATGGGCGCACAAGCCGTGGCTTTGGCCAAGGCGGTGAAATACCAAAGCGCTGGCACGGTAGAGTTTGTCGTCGGCAAAGACCAGAGTTTTTACTTCTTGGAGATGAACACCCGCTTGCAAGTGGAACACCCGGTCACTGAATGCATCACTGGTTTGGACTTGGTGGAGTGGATGATCCGTGTGGCTGCCG
>CANNRV010000065.1 GCA_947508145.1 Comamonadaceae bacterium | reverse complement strand
GGCTTTGGCTATGAGTTGGTCATGCCGCCTTTGCTCGAACACACCGAGTCCTTGCTGTCAGAGCCAGGCAGTTCACAAGATTTACAAACCTTCAAGATGGTGGACCGTTTATCCGGGCGCAGCCTGGGTTTGCGCATTGACACCACGCCTCAGGTGGCCCGCATTGACGCGCATTTGCTCAACCGCAGTGGTGTCACCCGACTTTGCTATTGCGGCCCGGTGGTGCACAGTTTGCCAGCCAGCCCCTATGCCACCCGCGAGCCTTTGCAATTCGGCGCAGAAATTTACGGTCACACCGGGTTGGAAGCCGATCTGGAAATTCTGCAACTGGCGATACAAAGTTTGCGCACCAGCGGTTTGCAAAACTTTCATGTCGATTTAAGCGATGCGCGCATCCTGCCTGCTTTGCTCAAAGGGCATGCGCTCGACAGCAAGATGTCCCAAGCGATTGCCCAGGCCTTGGCCGACAAAAACGTCAGCGCCATGCGTGAACTGGGACAACAACTGCCTGCTGCGCTGTCGCAAGCCTTGCAAGCCCTGGTGCACACCTACGGAGACGTGCATTTATTGGCCCAGGCCAAACAGACTTTTGCCGCATGGCCCGAGGTGGTCCATGCCTTAAGCCAACTCGAATGGCTGGCTTCTCACCTGAACCATTCTGTGAGCATTGATTTGGCCGATCTGCGGGGTTTTGCCTATTACAGCGGTCCGCGTTTTTCGGTGTTCGTGCCGGGCTCCAGCGACGCCCTTGCAAGAGGCGGCCGTTATGACGAAGTCGGTGCGGTGTTCGGGCGCAAACGCCCTGCAGCCGGTTTCAGCCTGGACATCAAGGCCTTGGTCGGTTTATTGCCTCACCCTCAGCCGCAAGCTGCTATTCGCGCACCCTGGCGCGAAGACGCAACACTGAACCAAACCATCAGCCAATTGCGCGCACAAGGCCATACCGTGGTGTGTATGCTGCCCGGCCACGACAGCGAAGTCGATGAATTCCACTGTGACCGTGAACTCATCGAACAGCACGGCGAATGGACAGTGCGCCCTTTGATCACCAACTGACATAAAGACTATGAAGCTATGAGTACCAAGCAGGCAAAACACGTGGTGGTGGTGGGCACCCAATGGGGTGACGAGGGCAAAGGCAAGCTCGTTGACTGGCTGACTGAACGCGCCCATGGCGTGGTGCGTTTTCAAGGCGGTCATAACGCAGGACATACGTTGGTGATCAACGGCGTGAAAACCGCCTTGCACCTGATTCCCAGCGGCATCATGCGCCCGGGCATTCGCTGCTACATCGGCAACGGTGTGGTGTTGTCAGCAGGCAAATTGTTTGAAGAAATTGAAGGCTTGGAAAAAGCCGGTGTCGAAGTGCGCTCGCGTTTGCGCATCAGCGAAGCCTGTCCTTTGATCTTGCCGTTTCATGCAGCGATAGATGTGGCCCGCGAAGCAGCACGCGAGCAGGGCGGGGCGGAAAAGATCGGCACCACCGGGCGCGGCATTGGTCCGGCCTATGAAGACAAAATCGCCCGCCGCGCTTTGCGTGTGCAGGACTTGAAATACCCCGAGCGCTTTGCCGCCAAACTGCGCGAACTGCTGAGCCTGCACAACCATGTGTTGACCACTTTCTTAGGTTCACGTAATTTTGTTTTTGGCGATGCCTTAAAGCCTTATGTGCACAACGGCGAGGTGCAGTTCCAACCGGTGTTTGACGAAGCCATGCGGCACGCCGAGTTGCTCAAACCCATGATGGCCGATGTGTCGCGCGAGTTGAACGATGCGCACCACGCCGGTGACAATTTACTGTTCGAAGGTGCGCAAGGCACTTTGCTGGACGTGGACCACGGCACCTACCCTTTTGTCACCTCCAGCAATTGCGTGGCGGGCAACGCCGCAGCCGGATCGGGCGTTGGCCCCGGGCTATTGCATTACATCCTCGGCATCACCAAAGCCTATTGCACACGCGTGGGTGGCGGCCCGTTCCCCACCGAACTCGACTGGGATGTGGAAGGCACACCGGGCTGGCACATGAGCACGGTGGGCGCAGAAAAAGGCACCACCACAGGACGCTACCGCCGTTGCGGCTGGTTTGATGCGGCCTTGCTCAAACGCAGTGCTCAGGTGAATGGCCTGAGCGGTTTGTGCATCACCAAACTCGATGTGCTTGATGGTTTGAGCGAACTCAAACTCTGTACCGGCTACCAGTTGCATGGTGAATGGGTAGACATCCTGCCCAATGGCGCAGACGATATTGCCGATTGCCAGCCGGTCTATGAAACCATGCCCGGTTGGAGCGACAGCACGGTGGGCATCACCGACTACGCCAAATTGCCGCCGCAGGCGCAGGCCTATTTGCAACGCATTGAAGAAGTGACCGGCGTACCCGTTCACATGATTTCCACCAGCCCGGATCGGGACCACACCATTCTTATCCGCGACCCATTTCAACCTTGAATTGTGAGAAGAAGCCATGTTGACTGAAGACGGTAAACACTTGTATGTGTCCTACGACGAGTACAACAATCTGATCGAAAAACTGGCGATCAAAATCCACCAATCTCAATGGGAATTCGACACTATTTTGTGTCTGGCACGCGGCGGTATGCGACCGGGCGATGTGTTGTCGCGTATTTTTGACAAGCCGCTGGCCATCATGTCGACCAGTTCCTACCGCTCTGATGGCGGCACGGTGCAAGGCCATTTGGACATTGCCCGATTCATCACCACACCCAAAGGTGAAATCGCCGGTCGCGTGTTGTTGGTAGATGACCTGGCCGACTCCGGTCACACCTTGAACGCGGTGATCGATATGCTGAAGAACAATTACTCGCCCATCACCGAGTTGCGCAGCGCGGTCATTTGGACCAAAGGGGTGTCTACTTTCACACCGGATTTCTCTGTCGAATTTCTGCCTACCAACCCTTGGATACATCAGCCGTTTGAGGCCTATGACACCATGCGCCCCACCCAGCTGCTGGAGAAATGGCGGGTGTAAGGCATGAAGCCTGATACCGCGCTGATTCACCACGCTTACCAGCCTCCCGGCGGTTTTGTTTCGCCTCAGATAGCGGTTCACAAAGCATCGTCGGTTTTTTTTCCGGATGTGCAGGCCATGCGCGAGCGCAACTGGCTGGACAAAACCGGTTATACCTACGGCCTGCACGGCACCCCGACCACGTTCACGCTGGAAGAACGCATTTGTCAGTTGGAAGGTGCCAAACATTGCGTGCTCTTGCCCAGTGGCTTGGCAGCTTTGGCGCAAGTCAATTTGGCATTGCTCAAGTCAGGTGACGAGATACTGATTCCCGACAATGCCTATGGCCCGTTGAAAAGCCTCGCTGAAGCGGAGTTGGCGCATTGGGGCATCAGCCACCAGTACTACGACCCCATGCAAGCACAAGACCTGGCACAACGCATTGGCCCACAAACGCGCATGGTGTGGCTGGAAGTGCCGGGCTCTGTCACCTTGGAATTCCCCGATCTGGCCGCATTGCTGCGCATATGCCGCGAACACAAGGTGTTGACCGCTCTGGACAACACCTGGGGAGCTGGCATTGCGTTTGCGCCGTTTGCTTGTGTTGCTGATGCCAACCACGATGTCACCGGCGTGGATGTTTGCGTGCACGCATTGACCAAATACCCCAGCGGCGGCGGTGATGTATTGATGGGCAGCGTCACCACGTGCAGAGACGACTTGGCCCGCAGTTTGAAACTCAGCCATATGCGACTGGGTTTTGGCATCAGTGCCAATGACGCAGAACTGGTGTTGCGTTCCTTGCCCAGCATGGGCATGCGTTACTCAGCTCAAGATGCGAGTTGTCGGCAAGTGGCGCAATGGTGTTTGCAACAAAGCGCGTTTGCGCAAGTGCTGCATCCAGCCGTCACATCGTCGCCCGGCCATGTGCATTGGCGTGACCTGTGTGCCGCTGGTGGGGCTTCGGATGCCGCCATACACTCCGGTGGCGCAGCCGCCAGTTTGCTGAGCCTGCGTTTTCAACCGACAGTCAGTCAAGCCCAAGTGGATCGGTTTTGCAATTCACTGAAGCTGTTCAAACTGGGTTTCAGCTGGGCCGGGCCCATCAGCCTGATCGTGCCGTATGCGTTGACAAGCATGCGCCACTACGCACCCGCAGATTTGCTGCAAGGCGGTTTTGTGCGACTGGCCATAGGCCTTGAAGCGCCTGAGGATTTGATTGATGATTTGTCGCAAGCCTTGAAAGCGATAAGCTAAAAACCATTCGCTGTACCGATTGCTAAGCGTCATCTTTCAAAAGTTGAGAGTGCCCCTGAACCACACGCAGCAAGTGTGATGCAACTCAAGAAAACCTGTTCATCAATTGCACAGCTGCTGATGTCATCGTCTGCGGATGTCTGTTGTTCAGCGGCAAGGCCAAAGCCTCAGGGAAACGCACAAAATTGCGAGCCACCGATTTGGCATACGTCGGGTCGTAATGCGTGAGCAGCAGATCACGCACCACCGGTTCAACTTCTGCACTGGCCAACTGTGATTGCCAGGCGGCCACCACCGCCTTGCCCTTCAGTTCAGACAATAACGACAAGCGCTGGCTGAACAAAGACACATCCCGGGCAAAAAACGCATAGTCTTCCAACAGCAATTTCACCCTTTCCTCATCGCTCAATTGAACATCGATACAAGGGCTTTGCCGCATGGCCTCCATCAAGGTCTGTGGCACAGACAGGTTGCCCACTTTTTTGCTTTCTGCCTCGACAAACACGGTGCGCTCAGGGTCAAAACTGCGCAACTTGTCCCACACCAAGGTATCAAAATGTTTTTGACTCGGCTGCGGCTGACCGGGAATGCGGCCCAGCACTGAACTGCGGTGGCAGGCCAAGTCTTCCAAGTCCAGCACTTGCGCACCGGCTTGGCCAAGCGCTTGCAATAAACGCGTTTTGCCAGAGCCTGTGGGGCCGGTCACCACTTGAAAGCGCAGCAGGGGAGCCAGCCGTTCAATGTCAAGCAGCATCTGTGCGCGAAACGCTTTGTAGCCGCCTTCAATCAGCCAGACCCTGAAGCCGATTTGCCCCAACACCAGCGCCAGCGAACCACTTCGTTTACCGCCGCGCCAGCAATACACCAAGGGCTGCCAGTCTTTGCCCAAGGGCATGACGTGTTGGTCGATGTGCCGCGCAATATTAGCTGCCACCAAGGAAGCCCCGACTTTGTTCGCTTCAAACGGGCTGACTTGTTTGTACAAAGTGCCCACGCGTATGCGTTCTTCGTTGGTCAAGGATGGCCAATTCACAGCCCCGGGCAAATGGTCGAGTGCGAATTCATCTTCTGTGCGTGCGTCAATGATGCTGCTAAAGCCGCCAGCATCAGCGGGCAAAGCCATGCGTTGTATCGCTTGTTCAGGGCTGATCGGGTGGGCTGCCATCAGAGCATCTTTTTCAAAACTGACCACACATTGGCCAGCATGGTCGGATGGGCTTGGGCTTTCGGGTGGATGCGGTCAGCTTGAAACAAAGACGCCGGGTCCTCTGCATCCGCAATGCCTTTGAGCAGAAAAGGCACCAACTGCGTGTGTTGTTGTCGGCTGATGTGTTGAAACATCTTGCTGAAAGCCTCGGCATAACCCGCGCCGTAGTTGGGCGGCACCTGCATACCTATGAGCAGCACAGCGGCTTTGGCTTTTTGACACGCGGTCACCATGCCCACCAGATTGTTTTCCGTGGTCTTGAGTGAAAAGCCGCGCAAAGCATCGTTGCCGCCCAACTCAATCACCACCAGTTTGGGTTGGTGCTGTTGCAGCAAACCGGGCAAGCGGGCCAAACCGCCTGCGCTGGTGTCTCCGCTGATGCTGGCATTCACCACATTCCATTGGGGCTTGTCTTTGGCCAGTTGAGCCGCGAGCAATGCCACCCAACCTGTGCCACGTGCAATACCGTATTCGGCGCTGAGCGAATCTCCGACAACCATCAGCGTTTGGGGGCCTGCCGCCAAGGCCATCGCCGGGGATAGTCCCGCGAAACACAGGCTGACAGCCAGGCGGTTAAAGTCTCTGCGTTTCAACTCGGATTTCACTGAATGTCCTCACCCCTGATTGCTGTCTCACACGTCTACAAATCTGTCACCGATGCCACCGGCACCTTGGACATTCTCCGCGATATCGATTTCACATTGAACCCGCAAGAGACCGTGGCCATCGTCGGCGCTTCGGGTTCTGGCAAAAGCACCTTGTTGGCCATCATGGCCGGGCTGGATACGCCGACGCAAGGCACGGTGAGCTTGGCAGGGCAGGACATGTTTGCGTTGAACGAAGACCAAAGGGCGGCACTGCGGGCCAGCCATATCGGCTTCGTGTTCCAAAGTTTTCAACTACTGGCTGCACTGACCGCGCTGGAAAACGTCATGCTGCCGCTGGAATTGGCCGGTCACCCCAACCCTGCACCTGTTGCCAAAGACATGTTGACCCGCGTGGGACTGGCCGAGCGGTTCAACCATTACCCCAAGGTATTGAGCGGCGGGGAACAACAACGCGTGGCCTTGGCTCGCGCGTTCGTGGTCAAGCCGCAAGTATTGTTAGCAGATGAGCCCACCGGCAGCCTGGACCATGCGACGGGCGAAACCGTGATGCAACTGATGTTGGAACTCAACAGAGAACTGGGCACCACACTGGTATTGGTCACACACGATCAGGCGTTGTCGCAGCGCTGCGACCGCCGTTTATTGATGCAAGCTGGGCGCACGACTTGGCTGGCGTGATGTTTAACGGGTGCGGCTTTTCATTGCGCGTTCGACCTCGCGCTTGCCTTCGCGGTCTTTGATGGTGTCACGCTTGTCATGCTCGGCCTTGCCCTTGGCCAAGGCGATTTCGCATTTGATGCGGCCATTTTTCCAGTGCAAGTTCAGCGGCACCAGCGTATAGCCTTTTTGTTCCACCTTGCCGATCAACCGGCGGATTTCATCTTTGTGCAGCAGCAGTTTGCGAGAACGAATGGCATCCGGATTCACATGCGTGGAGGCGGTTTTCAGCGGGTTGATCTGGCAACCGATGACATACATCTCGCCATTGCGAATCACCACATAGCCGTCGGTCAATTGCACTTTGCCCTCGCGCGCGGCTTTGACTTCCCAGCCTTCCAGCACCATGCCTGCCTCCAGGCGCTCTTCGAAAAAATAATTGAAAGCGGCTTTTTTGTTGTCCGCGATCCGGGTTTGGGGTGCTGTTTTGCTGGCCATAAGTGGGGAAAAAGAATACAGCGGGGTCTTTACAATCGCCCGCAACGCCAGTGTGGCATGAACTGCATTCTATGAAAACCGTCGAGAAGTCTGTATTGATCTGGTTCAGCGCCCGCGAAATGTTCGATTTGATCGTTGACGTTCCGTCCTACCCGCAGTTTCTACCTTGGTGCGACAAGGCCGAGATCCTCAACCACACAGACGACGGCATGACCGCACGCATAGGCATGAGCTTCGGCGGTTTGCACAAAAGTTTCACCACGGCCAACACACACATCCCCGGCAGACAAGTCAAACTGGATTTGGTCGATGGCCCGTTCAAACACCTCTCAGGCGTGTGGGACTTCATCCCTTTGGGCGACGAACAGGCCTGCCGGGTTGAGTTGAAACTCTCCTACAGTTTTGATTCCATGTTCGGCGCCATCGTCGGTCCAGTCTTCGACAAAATTGCATCTACTTTGGTGGATGCGTTTGTCAAACGCGCTGAAGCCGTGTATCCCCGATGAACATCAGTATTGCCCTGTCGCTTGCTTCACGACATTGCGTGTTGTATGCATGGCAAACAAGCCCGGGCACATTGGTAGAACACGCGCTGCCATATCTGATTCAAACAGACGCAGACTTTGCCAAGCAAGCCAACGAAGACTGGCAATTCGCGGTTTGGGGCAAGCCCGTCGGCTTAGACCATGCGCTGAAGGATGGCGACCGTTTGGAGGTGCTCAGGCCCTTGCGGGTCGATCCCAAAGTCGCGCGACGTGAACGTTTTCAAAAGCAGGGCGCGAAAACCGCTGGCCTGTTTGCCAAACGCAGAGCTGGTGCCAAGCCGGGCTACTAAGACGACAAATCGAATTCTTTTTGATTCAATTCGCTTCAATGGGTTTGTTCACGCATTCGGATCGGTAGAATCTATTTTTTGGAGATCTACCTTATGCGCCTTCTCGGCAAAGCGCTGACCTTCGACGATGTGTTGCTGGTCCCCGCATACTCCCAAGTCCTGCCCAAGGACACCCGTCTTTCCACCCAATTCTCGCGCCGCATTTCGCTGAACCTGCCCTTGGTCTCAGCGGCCATGGACACGGTCACCGAAGCCCGATTGGCGATTGCCATCGCCCAAGAGGGCGGCATGGGCATCGTTCATAAAAACCTGACCGCGCAAGAGCAGGCCGCCGAAGTGGCCAAAGTCAAACGCTACGAAAGCGGCGTGTTGCTGGACCCGGTCATCATCACCCCGCACCACACGGTGCGACAAGTCATGGCCTTGTCGGATGAGTTGGGTATCTCCGGCTTTCCTGTCTGCGATGCGGGCAAAGTGGTCGGCATCGTCACCAACCGCGATTTGCGTTTCGAGTCGCGTTACGACTTGCAAATCAAAGACATCATGACACCGCGCGAGCGGCTGATTACCGTGCCTGAAGGCACCACCCCCGAGCAAGCCAAAGCGCTGTTGAACAAACACAAGTTGGAAAGACTGTTGGTCATCAATGAAGCGTTTGAACTCAAAGGCCTGATCACCGTCAAAGACATCACCAAGCAAACCAGTTTCCCGAATGCCGCGCGTGACGGCGCAGGGCGTTTGCGCGTGGGTGCGGCAGTGGGCGTGGGCCCGGGCACCGAAGAACGCGTCGAAGCCCTGGTTCGCGCAGGCGTGGATGCCATCGTGGTGGACACGGCGCACGGCCACAGCCACGGCGTGATCGAACGGGTTCGTTGGGTCAAACAAAACTACCCGGACATCGACGTGGTCGGCGGCAACATCGCCACCGGTGCGGCTGCACTGGCATTGGCAGAAGCCGGTGCGGATGCGGTCAAGGTGGGTATTGGCCCGGGCTCCATTTGCACCACGCGCATCGTTGCCGGTGTGGGCGTGCCGCAAATCACCGCGATTGACAACGTAGCGATGGCCTTGCAAGGCAGCGGCGTTCCTCTGATTGCCGACGGCGGCATTCGCTACAGCGGGGACATCGCCAAAGCAATTGCCGCAGGTGCCTCCTGCATCATGATGGGCGGCATGTTTGCTGGCACCGAAGAAGCGCCAGGTGAAATCATTTTGTACCAGGGCCGCAGCTACAAAAGCTACAGAGGCATGGGCAGCATCGGCGCCATGCAACAAGGCAGCGCAGACCGTTATTTCCAAGAAGCCACCACTGGCAACCCGAACGCGGACAAGCTGGTGCCCGAAGGCATTGAAGGCCGGGTGCCCTACAAAGGCTCTATGGTCAGCATCATTTACCAAATGGCAGGCGGCGTGCGTGCGGCCATGGGCTACTGCGGTTGTGCCAGCATAGATGAGATGCGCAACCGCGCTGAGTTTGTTGAAATCTCAGCCGCCGGTATGCGCGAAAGCCATGTGCATGATGTGCAAATCACCAAGGAAGCGCCGAACTACCGCGCGGATTGATTTCACTGTTAGCTGACTGTCTGCATTACTGAATTTCCATGTCACACCACAAAATCCTGATTCTCGATTTCGGTTCGCAAGTCACGCAGTTGATTGCACGACGTGTGCGCGAAGCGCATGTGTATTGCGAGGTTCATCCGTGCGATGTCAGCAACGAATGGCTGCGCGATTACGCCGCCGACGGCATGCTCAAAGGCATTATTTTGTCCGGCAGCCACGCCAGTGTGTACGAGCAAGACACGGATAGCGCACCATCCTTGGTATTCGAGTTGGGCATTCCTGTGCTGGGCATTTGTTACGGCATGCAAACCATGGCGCAGCAACTGGGCGGCAAAGTGGAAAGCGGGCACCAGCGTGAATTTGGTTATGC